>JAAZAB010000565.1 GCA_012514555.1 Lentisphaerota bacterium | reverse complement strand
GAGCGCAAGCGATGCGGCTGAGTCAACCTGCTCCCCTTGGGAAACGGCAGGGCTAGCGGCAGGGCTTGTTGCGAGGCCGGCGTTCCGGTCCTGACGCACAAAAGAATCCCCGCCGGCAGTCGGTTCGGAACGGCCTGCTGGCGAGGGGTGGGCGATGCCGCCAGCCGCGGACGGCATGCCGGAATAGCTTTTCCTTGAAGCTGAAAGCGCCGCAGGTCGGATGACCGGTTCCTTGCCGGGCACATCGCCGCGCGCGCCTTCCAGCGTCTGCGCGGGCGTTGCCGCGACCGGCAAGCCATGTTCGAGCAAATCCCCAGCGCCGGCTTGCTCAAGCGCCAACTGACCCTGGACTGCGGCTGCAGGCCGTCCGGCCGCTTGAAGCCCGGACTGTGCGACCAGGGTTTGTGGCTGCGCGGCCGGGAGGCCGCTGCCGGCGTTGCCCGGCGCCCGATAGGGCCGGCCCGGCACTCCGGGGGCCGGGGCATTACCTTCTACCTTTTCCAGTGAAATTCCGGCCTGTTCCCTGCCGCCTTGGATTTCAGCGCCGGCCGCTTCTTGTTCGCCCTGCGCGCTTTCGACGCTCACTAGGCCGGCGAGCGCCTTTGAATTGCCGCCCGCGAGCGCAAGCGATGCGGCTGATTCAACCTGCTCCCCTTGGGAAACGGAAGGGCTAGCGGCAGGGCTTGTTGCGAGGCCGGCTTCCCGGTCCTGCCGCACAAAAGAATCCCCGCCGGCAGTCGGTTCGGAACGGCCTGCTGGCGAGGGGTGGGCGATGCCGCCAGCCGCGGACGGCATGCCGGAATAGCTTTTCCTTGAAGCTGAAAGCACCGCGGGTCGGATGCCCGGTTCCTTGCCGGGCACATTGCCGCGCGCGCTTTCCAGCGTCTGCGCGGGCGTTACCGCGACCGGCAGTCCATGTTCGAGCAAATCCCCAGCGCCGGCTTGCGCAAGCGCCAACTGATCCTGGACTGCGGCGGAGTTTCCTGCCCGGATTGCCGCCCCTGACCCTTCGACCAGGGTACCGGGCGCCGCCCCGGCATGCCGGCTACGCCCGTCACGCTTCGGCGCAGCCGGGACTGGCGCAGCATGGAGATTCCCCGATCCTGCGCTTATTTTGACTGCGGCCAGATCGGATGCGCCCAAGTTGTTCATGGCTGGGCCCGCGGAATCCCGGTTGTCTGTCGCCAGTTCCATATTTTTGGACGGGCTTTTTTCAAGAGAGCGCAGGCCAGGCTGTTTTGCGGACGCGTCCGAGATAACGTCCCGGACAGCCGGAGCTTTTGACGCCGGTTCGGCAAGCGCCTCGCCTCCAAGTCCGACCCTGGCCGGTTCCCTGGAAGGCGCGGCATTCTTGGCTTCCGCCCGCGGCCTTTCGCCGGCGGCACCGAGGCTGGGAACGGCGCCCTTTTTCCGTGCTGCCGTCAATTCGCGCTGCGCGGCCGTATCGGCTGCCGGATTCCGCCCGGGCGCGGGCGTGCGGTCTGCGGCGACGAGCGGCTGGACGTCGTTCATCCGCAGCGGTTCAACGGCGGTTGCGGCTGCCATTGCGCCCGGGGCAAGCTCCTGCACCTCGCTCTGTTTCCTGTCAATGCTGCCCGGACTGCCGTCAGCAAGGCTGTCCGCCGACATTCTGGCCCGGCCGTCGGATTTGGCCGCCGCCAACATCTGGCGTCCGCCTGCTGGTTGCGGCGCAGATCCGGCGCGCTTGTCCAGCTTAACGTCGGCGCCCGGCCGGGCCGTGGCTGCGGCCCCGTCCTTGCCGGAATCGCGATCATTCGCGATTTCCCCGGCCGGCAAGGCGAGCCGGTCCACGGCGGGCTTGGCGGAGGAAGGATGAATCGCATCCTTGACTTCCGGCTGACGCGGCGCCGCCGCGGCCGGGGCGATTTTTGCCTGCACGGGCAACGGGGACGCATTCTTCGGTCCGGCCGCCGGGGCTTCCGGCTTCACGTCCTGCCGCGGCATGGGTGTCCGGGCGGCGGCCCCGACATCGAGCCGCTTTTCGCCGGGGTCCGGGTTCGCCTGCGCGGCTTCCCGGGCAGGCATGTTCTCCCGTGGAATCTCAATCTTGACGGCCTCGGCTTCGAGCGGGCGATCCTGCGTGGAGTCCAGTGGCTCATCCAGTTTTTTTTTCGCCGGGTTTGGGTCCGGAGTCTTGAAATCCACCTGTTTCGCCGTTCGCGCAGCCGGTTCCGGCGCGGCCGCCTGCGCCTTTTGAATCACCTCTTTGATTGGCTCGCTTCCGGCCGCCCTTGGAGTCAAAAAGCGATCGCGCGCGTCCGCCCGTTCGATTTTCAGAGGCTCATACCGGACGAGCCAGCTGACCCGCGACTCGCCGGCGACGCGTGTTCCGACCTTGATCCTTCGGGCGGCCCTCGGCGGCTCGCCGGCGGGCTTCGGATTCCGAATCGGCAGCAGGCTGAAACAGGACAGCGACAACAGGTGCAATACGATGCTCAGCGCCAGGCAGGCCGCGAGGAGCTCGGGCCGCCGGCGGCGTTTCAGCAAGGCCGCGGCAAGGAGGGAGAGAATGGCCAGGAACAGGAACAGCCTCAGCAGCGGATGTTCGAAGCTCATCCATGCCTCGGCCGCCAGCCGCAAGAATGGCGGATCGGGGCTGGCCGCGCAAAGCCGAAGGGGCCAGCCTGCGCCGGCGGCCGCAATGAAGAGCGCCGGGAGATGCGGCTTCAAGGTATGGTGCTCGCGACAAAACAGCATGTATCGCCTTGCGGCCCCTAAGTTCCGGGCTTGCGGGTCGTGAGGAAGGTGTTCTCGATCCCGTTTTTTTCGCACAGGTCCAGGATATTGACGGCAAACTGCAGGATGGCGTCCTGGTCGCCCCTGATGATCACGCGCTGCCCGGGGTCTTTTTTGACGGCAGCCTCCAGCAGGCTGTCAACTTCCTCAATGGTGTACTGCCTGCTTGCGATCACGAAGGCTCCGTCGCGCGTGACGTTCACCACTATTTCCAAAGGTATTTCCGTAATGGGCCGCGCATCGCGGCTCGCCGGGGGATGCACGCGAACGTCGCGCTCGATGTTGGCGAACCTCGTCGTCAGCATGAAGAAAATCAGCAGGATCGTCATCATGTCGACTATCGGGATCACGTTGACGCCGTAGAATTCCTGCTGCGGCTGCCTGATTTTCATCGCGCCCCCCCGGGCGGCGCCTCAGCGGACAGAGTCTCCAGCAGTTCCTCGGCAGCTTCGTCGATATTGCCGATGATCTTGTCAACCCGGTCCTGGTAATAGAAGTAGAGCGCCATCGCGGGGATGGCGATCACAAGCCCCACGGCCGTTGTCACGAGCGCCTCGTAGATGCCTGTGGCCAGCATCTCCGCCTTGCCCAGCGCCTCGGATGAAGCCGCCACAACCATGAAGGAGCGCATGAACCCGGTCACCGTGCCCAGCAGACCCAGGAGCGGGGCAATGGTTGCAACGCTGGAGAAAACCTTGTTGTTTCTTTGCAGCCTGGCCGCTTCTTTCAATCCCGCGTCCTCGATGGCCTTTTCCAGTTCCAGCGCCGGCCGGTCCATTTTTCTCAGTCCGGCCTTGACGATCCTGCCCATTGGGCTTTCGCTGGCCTGAATCTCGTCCAGGAGCCTCCGGCGAGCCGCGGGATCGCCGGAGCCCGACGCCTCCTTGATTTTCAGCATGATCCCGGATGGTATCACCTTCTTGAGCCGCAGGCTGACGAGGCGCTCGATCCAGAATGCCAGCGCCAGGATGCTGCACGCGTACAGGGGGTACATTACCGGGCCGCCCCTCTGCAGAAGGTCCAGGACGCTTTTTTCGGCCGCTCCCGCAGCGTTTCCTGTTCCCGCGGGCAGGTCCGAAGCCGGGGCCTGCGCCGCGCACAGCGAGGTCAATGCAAAACCCAACGCCGCCGCCGCGGCCGCACGCACTAACAAGCGTTTGACCATGATCTCCTCCTTCACAAGCAATCATTGCGCCCGGATGGCCTTCGCGCCGGCGCCGGGCCCCGCGCCGGGCGGTTCCGGCGCTACTTGAGTCTTTCCGCGGCCAGCTCCGCCCATTTGGTTCCCTTGTATTTCTCCGCGATCTCGCGGTAATACTTGAGGGCCTCATCCCTGTTGCCGAGCGCCTCGGAGCACTTGCCGTTTTCGAACATTCCCGCGGCAACCCATTCCGCGGCGTCCGGGTAAAGCGCCTGGACGCGGAGATAGGCGAGCGCAGCACCCTTGAAATCACCCCGCGCCTGCAGCGCCTGGCCGGAGTAAAACTGAGCCTGGGCCGCCAGCTCCGACCGGGTGAGCGCGGGCACCTTGCCGAAGCTTTCCAGGGCCGCATCGTATTCCTTAAGGTCGTACCTTGCGCGGCCGAGCAGCAAATGGGCCTGGGCCGCGGATGCATGTTTTTCGTTTTTCTTGAGCCACCCGCCCAGTATCTGCGCCGCTTCCGCCGGCTGATTCAGCGCCAGCTTTGCCTCGCCCAAGCCAAGGCCGGCCTCCGGCATGTACTTGAAGCCCGCATATCCCTGGTTCCCGATCAACTCCTCGTAGCGCTTGCAGGCCATATCCGGCGCCCCGGCCCTCGCGTACGACTGTCCTGCCTGGAACAGCGCGTCCGGCGCCAGCTCGCTGCCGCTGAAATCCCTGCACAGCCTGTCGAACTCGGCGGCAGCCTCCGCGTATTTGCCCGTCAGCCAGAAACACCATCCGATGCGATAGACGGACTTGTCGCCGAGGCGCTTGTCCTTGGACAAGGCCAGGACCTTTGCGTACATCTCGCGCGCGGCGTCCAGACGCTTCGCGGTCTCGCCGGGCTGCTCCGGCGGGACGGGCTCCTTGTACTTTGCCTCCGCCAGGTGGAACAGGGCGTCGAGCGCGAGCGGATCGCCCGGGAACCTGTCGGCCAGGGCGCGAAATGCCGCCAGCGATTCGGAATCCTTGCCGGCCTCCCGCCATGACCAGCCAAGCTCGTAGAACATCCTTGCCTGGTCCTTGTCCGGGGCATAGCCTTCGATCACCGACTGGAAAGCGCGGGCGGCTTCCTCCCACTTCTTCTGCTCCTGCAGGCAGGTGCCGGACATGGCCATGGCGCCGCGGGCCAGCTCGTGCTTTGGCGCCGCGGCCAGCAGCGCCCGGAAGGCCTGTTCCGCCTCCTCCCATTTCTTCATGTTCGCCAGGCTGGAGCCCTTCCTGTAGAGCGCCTGCGGAATGAGATCGGAGCCCTTGAAATTGTCGGCAACCCGGCCGAACCCATCCGCCGCCGCCGCCCAGTCCCCCTTGTCATAGCTGCACACCCCGATGCCGAACGCGGCATATGGGCTCAGCTCGTCCGGCGGCCGGCGGTCCGCCACTTTCCTGTAGCTTTCGATGGCCTTGTCGTATTGCTTGAGCTCGTAGAAGCACTCGGCCATCTGGTACTGGGCCTGTGCCAGCAGCTCGCTCTTGGGATACTCCCGCGGCAGGCGTTCGAAGGCGGCGATCGCATCCGCGGCATTGTTCTGCTTCGACTGCGCGATGGCCATCTTCAGCAGCGCGTCGTCCCCGAACCGCGCCGCGTCGCCGGACTGCAGGTAGGACGTGAACGACTGGACCGCTTCCTGGAACTTCTTGAGCTCAAACAAGCATACGCCCTTGAGATAGGCCGCCTCGGCAGCGACCGTTTTCCCCGCCGCCGCGGCGTCCACCATGGCCAGCTCTTCCAGCGCGGCCTCATGGCGCCGGGCGTACCGGTGAATCCACGCCCGGCGGAAATGCGCGCGCGCGGCCAGGTCCGGCGGGACGTCCTTCCGGCCAAGGAATTCCCTGTACTGGCCCTCCGCCCGGTCGTATGAGCCCTGGAGAAAGCGGTTTTCTGCGCTGATGAACACGACCTGCGGAACCAGGTCGCTGCGCGCATATGCCTTCATGAACTCGTCGCAGACCTCGTCCGACTGCGCGTATTTTTCAGCCCTGTGAAGCGCGACAGCCGCCGAGTACAGCGCGCGCGGCGCCTGCCCGGCCCCTTTGCGGTCCAGCGCGAACTTGCGGAAAGACTCCGCGGCCGCTTCATGCTTGTTCAGCTCCAGGCTTGCGTCCGCAAGGCCCAGCTGCATGTCGCCGAGGAGCGCGGACTTAGGGAACGCCTGGATCGCCTCGGCGAATATCCGCTCGGCATCCGAGGGCCGGCCCGACTTCAGCAGGCTCATGCCCACCCAGTACGCGGCCTCGTCGGCGAGTTCCTTTTTTTCTTCCGCCATGGGCTTGAGCCTTGCGGCGGCCCCGTCGTAGTCGCCCGCGTCGAACAGGAGCGTTCCCGAATACAGGCGGGCCTTGGGGGCGCGGGCGCTGCCTGGAAAGCGCTCGCGCATGTCCGCGAAAGCAGCGGCGGCATCCTTGAGCTTGCCCGCCTTGTGCAGCGCCAGCCCCCTCTCGAAGGCGGCGGGGTCCGCAAAATCGCTCCTGCCCCCGGCGACCTGCCTGTATGCGGCGGCGGCTTCGGCAAAGGCGCCTTCCCGGAACATGGCCTGGGCCTGCCGGAACTGCGCCTCCGTCTTCAGCTTGCCGTCCGGGTACTGGTCCTGGAAGGCCTGGAATGATTTCCGGGCAGCCGGGAAGTCTCCGCTGTTGAACTGCGCCAGGGCCGCATGGAACACGCTTCGTTCCACCAGGTCCAGGAATGCGTCTCCGGCCTTGATGCCCGCCTTGTCCATCTTGCCAAGCATCTCCATGGTGGCGGCCGTCTTCGCCGCCGGCTTGCCGGGCTCCGTGTACTTGCCGAGGAACGCCTGCAGCAGCGGCCCCGCATCACCGGGCTTGCCCATGCTGATGAGGCAAGCGCCTTCGCGGGCCATGGCCCAGTCCGCGAGGTAGTGATCCGGGAATCGCGCGCGCAGCTCCGCGAACAGCTTTTGCGCATCCCCGAACTGGTTCAGGCCGATGCGGGCCTGGCCCAGTTGAAACAGCGCTTCCGGCATCTGCGCAAAATCGGGAGCCCCGGCGCGGAGCGCCTCGTACTGCTCAGCCGCGTCCTTGAAATTGTCCTGGTGAAAATACGACTGCGCCAGGCCGAATCGCGCGTCGGGCGCCTTCGCGTGATCGGGGTGGCTCTTCAGGAAGTTCTGGTACGACTCCGTTGCCATCGCGTACTTGCCGCTGTTGTAGAGCCAGGCCGAGAAGTTGTAGTCGTCAATGGCTTTCGGATCATCAGCGGCCAGCAACCGCAATGGTAGAACCGCCGCCAGCGCCGCGCCCGCCACGATGATCGCCCCGGCCCAACTTTTGAATTTCATGGGGTCAAAACCTCCCGTTATCATCGGAATGCCGCCCAAACCAAATGGCCATACTCTAGTCCGATCGGATGGGGTTTGCAAGGGTACATTGGACGCAGCCCTGTGTGCGGGAGGGAGGGGCGAATAATACGGGCTGGACATGCGGCCGCAGCATGTATAATCTACCTTTTCTTTGTCGGGAAAAGCGTTCATTTTTTTCTTCATCCGCGGGGAGAGCCGAACCATGAAAAAATTCCAGCGCATATCCGCACTGGCCGTCCTGGGCGCCGTCATGCTGGGAGCGTCCGGAAATCTGCGGGGCCAGGGCGCCGAGTCAAACAACGCCTCAGAAGACCTTTCGCCCTGGCGCCTCGGCATAGGCGGAGGGTACAT
>JAAZAB010000564.1 GCA_012514555.1 Lentisphaerota bacterium | reverse complement strand
TGTCGTCCATGGTGATGATGTACCAGAACCCGGACGGCTGGTCGTACACGGCCAAATCGCTCTTCGCGTCGCCATCGTAGTCCCCGTACACTGTCTCAGCCCCCGGCCAGCCCCACGGCCGCTCCCACAGCAGGGCCTGGCCCTTGACCTCGGACCACACGTACCAGTAACCGGTGTTCTGGTCGTACACGGCCATGTCGGAGAACGCGTCCCCGTCGTAATCGCCCGGCACGGTCTCGGCCCCCGGCCAGCCCCAGGACCGATTCCAGATGGTCGCCTGTCCCGTCTGCAGGCTGTACGCGTACCAGCTCCCGATGTTATTGTCGTACACCGCAAGCTCGCTGATCCCGTTGCCGTCGTAGTCGTTGATGCAGCCCAGGCCCGGGCGATCGAGAATCGTCACCGTCACCTTCGCTGGCGCGCCCAGGCTCGCGCCGGAAGCGCCGGTCAGATTGACGCCAAACGCCCGGCTGCCCTGGGCGCCGTTACGATTCAGAATCGCGATCGCAATCGTCTTGTTCGCGGAATCACCGTCCGCCCAGGTTAGTGTGCCGCTCTTGGCCGCGTAATCGGTTCCGGCGACGGCCGTGCCGGCCGAGGCGGCATAGTTCACTGCTGCCGTGCCCGCGCTGCCGCCCGAGCGCGTGACGGCCAGCGTCACGCTGCCCGCGTTCTCTACAACGCTCTCGCTGGATGCGCTGAACTGAAGGCTGCCCGGGTCCCGCGTGTCCACCGCCATTGGTCCGTGCGCCGCAGAATGGCTGCCGGCGCCCGCGAAACTCCGCACGCAGCGCATCCCATTGTAAGCGTTCCCGCTCGTAGTGCCGCGCCAGCGGGTGGCTACCCGGCAATAGGGCCCCATGCTGTCCCAACAGCCGCCGCGCGCCGTGCGTTGGTAAGGCCAGGCATCATCAGGGCCGCGGGTATCCGGCTGAACCGCGCCGGGCTTGGAGTACCATGCGCCATCGTACATGTCCCAGCACCAGTCCCGGACGTTCCCGCACATGTCGTACAAGCCGTAGCCATTGGCCGGAAAGCTGCCCACCGGACTGGTATAAGGAGCCGTGCCGGTGTCGTAGTCCGGATGGTATCCCCGCGTCAGGCTCACGTCATAATCGCAGCCGAGCGCGCTGTAGTAATTCGCGCGGCTGTGCGTGATGGTGTCGGAATCGCTCCAGGGAAACCTGCGCCCGACCGCCCCCCCTCGCGCCGCCTTTTCCCATTCCGCCTCGGTGGGCAGGCGGTATCCGTTCGCGTCCCAGTCCACGCAATGGCTGTTGTAAGCCGACGATAGAAGCCCGGTTCGATATACCGCGGTCATATCGGACCAGGTGTAATAGTACGGCGTCAGATTGTCTTTTTCGCTGCGCGCATTGCACCACTTGATGCAGTCGAACCAATTGACCGTGTGCGCCGGGTGATCATTAGCCATGCCCGAGGCGTTGGTATGGAATGAATACCCGTTATTGGTCGCCCATGCGTACACCGCGTCCCACTTTCCCTTTGTCACCTTGTTCGGCTCCATGTACAGCGCGCTCACATATACCGAGTGCGTGGGCAATTCTTCCGAGCCGCCGTCGCCGAGCGCGTCGCCCATATAAAAGCTGCCGGCCGGGATAAGGACAAAGCCGGGCGGCGCGCTTCCGTCATTGGCCGCAACCTTCACCCAGACCTTCTCCGACTGCTGCCCGCCCCAGTCCGCGCCGGCGTCCCATACTATCCGCCTGCCTGTCCCGGGAGTTACGCCCGAGCCGTAGCCCGAGCCGCTGAAGTTCGTGGCGCCCAGGCTGTATGTCACGCCGTTGTTGGTCGAGACCTTGACCGAAACGGTCAACGAAGCGCTGTCCGGGTCAGAGAGGTCGTACGTGATGTCGACCAGCGCCATGCCCGCGCGCTGCGACGCGCTCAGGTTGGAAACAACGGGGTCCGCCGCCAGTGCCGATTGAACAACTCCAATAACGAGCAGAGACAAGGCAATATTCCGGACGCGGGCGGCGCCCACAAGCCCGTTGGCCGCAAGAAGCGCATGGTTCAAAAAGCGGGACGCACATAATGTTTGCCGGGTTGACATGACATGGCCCTCCCCATTTAAGCCTGCGTTGCGTTCCGGGCCATGCGCCCGGAGCCGCGGATTTGCCGGCTCGGCCGGCATCTCACTCCCAGTTCCACGAAGTCAGTTGATATGGCTCAGGCTCGCGCCATGCCTGCCACCACACGATGGCTTCCGCTTCCTTCTGCCGGCCATCCAGCCTCACTGTCAGCTTGAGCCGGTAATTCACGCCCGCAACGACCTGTTGCGCCGCCTCCCGTATCTCAGCCAGCTCGAGGCCGGCCGGCTCCGCGCCCCCCTTCTCACGCAGAGCCTTCTCTTCAGCCTTGACGGCAAACTGTGCAGCCGCAACGACGTTCGAGTCGCTCGCCGCGGCTGCAGACCACCCGCCGCACATCGGTTCATTTGACGCCATTGCCCCGGCCTGCGCGGACATGAGCAGCACAGCGGCCAATACGCAGACCATCGCCCCCTCTTTCATGCGCTCTCCGCATCTCTCCACCAGAAGCTTGCCCTCCACGGACAGACACTCCCCCATCACCATCTTCTTCCCGGCCCAATAATTATCCAAGCTCCCCATGCCACCCTGCTGCGAATCGCCATTGTAACCGAAGCACGCTCCGGACAGTCCTATTGAAATCTTGCGCTCCGCAATTAGAAATGCAACCAATATTTTAGTAAAATCCCGCGTTTTCTTTCGAATCGCCAATATCCAAGGACGAGGGGATAGGATTTAGGGGAGAGGAAAGAGGGGGCTATCGAATCGGGATCAGAATCGGGTTCAGGGGGCGGGGTTCAGGACTTGGAGAGCCCTGAGGACAGACAAACTGTCTGCGGCCACGGGGGCTTGAGTCCCTTGCGTCCCTGGAGTCCCTAAGGACAGGCAAGCCGGCCCTGCGCCTCTGCGCGAGACACGCTTTCATCTTCGGCGGCCGGGGCCGGCCGCCCTCCAGGAAGGCAGAAGACAGTAGCCAGAGCAAACGGCGCTCGTATTTTACGGGTGCGGAAAATGAAAGAACTTTTGCCTCAAGTCTTCGGTGCGGCCGCTGATCGATTTGAGCACCTTTTTCGCATTCTTATCGCCGCACACATAGGCCTTCAGGGCCCGCCCTTCCTCGAAGCAAAGCTCATCGTGAAGCGGAAAGTAGTTTTTCATCAGGAAGCAGGCGTATTTGATGAGCCTGAACTCGCCGATGAATTTATCCATACCGATCGTGTCGATCGCCACCGAATAGAAATCCTTGATGGAGGCGATAAGCTCCTCCCGGGTGTTTTTCTTTGCAAATACGATTGTTTTTGCCACGAGCTTGTTGTCGTTGTGAACGGAGCCATGGCTGTCCGTTGAGCCGACGATCGGGTACCTTCTGCCCTTTTCCCGGTCCTCGTAATACTTGGACCACTGGAAGCCGTTCTGTTCGTAGTATGGCTCGCCGCCGCACACCTCAAAGGCGTCAAAAGGTTTTGTCTCGATCATGTAGTCGGTGAAACTCTCGGGAACCTGGAAAACATCGGAAATCCAGTAAGGATGGCAGAATATGCCAAGCCCGTTTGCCTTGCGGATGTGGTTGAATATCCACACGCAGGAGGCGTACGAAAAGCGCTCGGCAAAGTTTTTGGGCAAATCGAGCGTCGCCATAAGCGCGTTCACCTCGGCCTTGTATTCGTCGTTGCTTATTGTCCGCGGGCAGACCCCGTTCAACGAGCGGAATTCCGCGCCTTCGCCGCGATCGAGGTTCTGGCTGCTTTCCTTCAGGAGGCCCACCACGCTGTATTCCCCGCCGAAGTTCACGATGTGGACGTCGTTGTCGGGCAAATGAACTTCTTCGCCCGGGACAAGGGTGTAGTCCATCGGCACGTCCTTGAATGCGTTCATTGCCTCCAGGGACGGGTAGTACCGCTGGTGGTCGGTGATGGCCAGGAAATCGTAGCCGTACTTGCGATAATTCGCGGCGACTATTTCCGGGGCTTCCCTGCCGTCCGAGCGGAACGAGTGCATGTGCAAATCGCCCATGTATGGGTAGCGCCCGGCCAGGTCGTCGCCCACGGAGTAGACCGAGAGCTGCAGAAGCGTTTTGCTGTCCTTGTCCTGGACTCGCACAAAATGCTCCTGCTCCCCGCGGAATTCATGCGTGAACTCAAAGCCGCCGTTCTTGCCCGGCTTCAGCTTGTAGGAGAAATCGTTTGAGCGGTTCCTGTAAATTTTCGGGCTCCCCTCGGAAAGGGGGCACACGCGGATCGTGTACTCCTTTGAGCCATCGAACATGGCGTGTTTGCCGAGCGGCTCAATGCGCACCGTGACGGTGGAGTCGGCTTTGAAGACCTTTGGGAAAATGTCGTAATTGCTCAATTCTCTTCGCATCATGATATGGCGCCTCCGGGCGATGAGGAAATTTGCGGCACAGTACGGTACAGGATCACATCAATACAGCCGGGATTCAAGGGCAGCCGTCTTTAACGCGCCGATTCCCTTGATGCCTTGCGCGGCTGATGCCGCAAGGCCTTCTGAATCCCGCGCAAAGGCCCTTATCACATCAGTTCCCCTGTCTTTTGTCAAACAGTTCCTGCTTCGCCGGGCCCCGTTCACGGCAACGTCCCGCCTGCCCGAATACGCATCGGCTGGGTGCCCGTTAGCGAACTGCCGCCCGCGGCGTGGATCACGGCCCGGATATATCCGTTCACATTGGTCTTGGCCGCCAAATCTATCGTGTCTCCGCGATGAACGATTTTCCCCCCTGATATCCATTCAATCCTTTCGTAGCCGGACGCCTTTATCCGGATAATGCCCTTTTTCGAATCCACGCTGATCGCGCTGACGCTCGGAGGCATGGTTCCGTCCCGCGCTTTCGGCGCATAGACGAAGAAGAAGGCCCCCTGCTCCACGGCCCTGCGCACGGCCTGCGGAGACAGCGCGGGCACCAGCAGCACATTCCAGTTTCTCCCGAGCTGGACGTCGCGATGCATGTCGTCGTTGGAAAAGCCCCAAACAGGACGGCCTTCCGGCATCAAAACCGCGAGAACTTCGTCCCACGTCTTCCGATCCCCCGGAAACCGGTCTCCCTGGTTGAATACTTCCATGCCGGCCAGTTGATCCCATTCCCTGAACAATTCAACATACCTTTTCGCCGGCCAGCCGTAGCGTCCGGGATGGAACATAACCGCCAGTCCGCCCTGCAGGCGCACCTGGGCAAGCGTTCCCGTTTCAGACGATGCTCCGGGCACATCGCAAAACAGGGCGCCAATGTGATGATGGCGCGACGCTTCCGCGCCCTGCACCGCGACCATTCCCAGGCGGCCGGCGCCGCTGTCATATGCTTCCCATGGCCAGGTAACCTTGTTGTGATCAGTCAGGGCAAGCGCCTGGTAGCCCAGCTCATGGTATTTCCCGATGGCCTCCGCGGGGCCCAGGCGCCCGTCGCTTTGCGTCGTGTGCGTGTGGAAGTTGGCCTTGACCCGCTGGTGCTGATTCCAGTCAACATCCGCATAAGGGTTGTCGATATTCCACCGACTGCTTGCGCAGCCGCACAAAATTGCCGCCGCAAAGGCGACTGCAATCAACAGTATGCTGCGGCTGAGATTACGGCGGGTTCTCATCTTTCCTCCTGCGGGCTGGCGCGCGCGATTTCGTTCATGTAGTGTTCATCCCGGATTTTGCGATTGGTCAGAGTGCGGCAGATGCAAGGCGTAGCGGGTGAAGGTGTATTTTTTACATACTCCGAACCCGCTATAACACAGCAGATGCCGCGCAATGGTTTTGCCCTCAGCGCCGAAGGCCCGGCACGCTCAGGCCGCCGCAACAGCAGAAAAGGTTGTCGGGGTTCATCTTCAGCTTCCCCGCGAGGCGCTGCCATGCGTCCGGCGATTCGCTGCACAGCGACACCGGCGTGCGCGGGCTGACGCGCGCGATTTCGTTTATGTAGTGTTCATATATCTCCGCGCGGGCCTCCGCGGGAAACGGGGCGTTCCACAAGCCAACCTTCGCCGGGTCCGCCCGTATCGCCATGTCCGCCAGGCGCGGGTCCATGCGCTCGAACCCCAGCGCGCCGTCGAAGTTGGGGACCGGTGTCATGGACAGGACCCACAGCCGCACCGTCTCCGGCGCGGCCCCGGCAAAGAGTTTCTCAATGGCGGCCGTGGCGTCCTCCCGCCACCCGCGGATCGGGATGATCGGCGAGAAGCCGGCGCGCACCGTGTAGCCGGCATCCTGGCAGCGGCGCAGGGCCCGGATGCGCTGGTCAAGCGACGGAGCGCCGGGCTCGAACTCGCGTGCGGCGCGCTCCGCCGTGAGGGTCATGTAAAACACGCACCGTTCGCGGTTCTTGAGCTCGAGCAGGTGGTCCACGTTGTTGCTCTTGGTGTAGAACAGCAGGTATTGGTCCTTGCTCCCGGCGAACACGTCGGCAAGGATTTGAGACGCGCCATACTCCGGCTCGAAGCAGATCGAGTCGCTGTACATATCGTAGCGGAATAGCTTCTGATTGGGGCGCGCGGCCAGCGTTTGACGGACGTGGCCGGCAAAATCCTCCAGGTCGAGCATCAGTGTCACGATGAACGCCTCGTCGCAGTAGGAGCACCGGTGCACACACCCGTTGAGGCTGTGCAGGCCCCACCCGCCCTGGCACACGTACTCGCGGTCGGGATGACGGTCTGCGTCCATGACCTCGCGCCGGCTGTACGCAAAATCCTCGCCGGCTCCGGCCATGGTCCACGCCAGGCGGTTGGCAATGTTGTACTTGTACTTCCTGTCGGGCGCTTCCCGCTGCGACTCGTCCCATACGAACGTGTTGAAGACAATCACGGGATCGCCCTGGGGCTTCAGAAAACCATTCATGAGGTCGTCCGCCCATGCCCGGCAAGACGCGCCGATCCCCGCCCGCTCCACGATCATCTCCGTGTCCGCGGTCTCGACTTCCTCGATTGGCGGATCGCCCATTGCCGAGAGCATGCGCTCCATGCGCTCGACGGCCTTCGCATTCCGGAAGACGCGCTTGTGAACGAAAATTGCCGGCGGGTTAAGCCAGTACATTTCTTTTGCCCCGTGTTAAGCGTTTCTTGTTTCCTCAGACTCGACCCAAATGTCTGCGGGTCGCGGCTCATGAGGACGGGAGATCAGGTGGTCTGCAACTCCATTGTTTCAAGCACTTTGAGCACCTTGATGTTCTGTTTGGAGTCGACCTCCTTCATCTCCTCGTAAAATCGTTTCATGTCGACCCGCTCTCCGGGATCCTCCACGGGATGCCCTGCAAAATTATCCCAGTGTGCCGGGATGAGCGTCTTCGCCCGGACGCATGCAAGAAGCCGCGGCAGGTAATCGGGAGCGCGGCCGGATATTCCCGCCAGCAGATAGTCGCACTTGATTCCCCTGAGCTCCTCGTCAGTCAAATTGGCGCTTCCAATATTCAGGAAAGAAAAGCCGCCGCATTTCACCAGCAGGGCCCACGTTCCACCTTCAAGATAATCGGATGCGCGTTCGATCCTTTCGGGCGCCTGGTGATAATAGCCCGGACTGCCCACCGGTTCCATGTGCCTGGATTTCAAAGGAGTCACCGAGAAAGGCTCAAGAATGAAGGCGCGGCGGCTCTCGAATTGACGCAGCCGTGTTTCCGGTATCTTGAAATAGCGGCAAATATTAAGCATGGTCTCAGAGCCGTAAATAATTGCCCCTGTGTAACTGGCGATTTCCGCCACATCCGCGGCATGATCCCAGTGGGAATGGCCGAGGAAAATATAATCGGCTTCTTTTATGTGCTTGCGCACGACCGCGGGAACCGACAATCGGTCCCGGTCCCGGGTCACGTATGGATCGATCAATAATGTCTTGCCATTGGCTTTCAATTCGAAGCCGTTGATGCCCAGGAATTTCAATTTCATGCCGTCTTTTCCTCCTTAAGTTGAACCGGCTTCTCACGCCCTGCGGCCGGCGCCGCGGGACACTGGGATCACAATGTTCAATTTTTCCCCGGGCGCGGCCCCGGCGCTTTCTGCTGGAAGGCGGATCAATGCGTGAATCTGATCGAAAACACGTCCGCATCTTTCAACACGAAGCGCAATATCACGGGCCGTCCCGCAAGCGCGCCGACGTTGTCGCGGCCCTTCCAGGAGACCGGGAAATCAAGCTGGTCGCCGTACACCGGGTCCATGTCATCGAGGGCATAACCGGGAATCGCTTTGTTGTCCCCGGCATCCTGAAGCTCGATCCGTATTGAGCCGGCCGCGGACGTGGAGAAATTGATTCTCAGCTCCGACCCATCGAACGTCAGCGGCTTGGTCATGACTTCGCCGCCGCGGCAGCCCGCGTTGATGCTGCTGAAGCCCCACGGCCTGATGCTCAAGCGCCGCAGGCGATTGTCGGGCCACCCGTAGTGCTCGCTGACATACATGGACCATTCCGTTTCCCGCAGCGGCAGTATCCCGATTGCCGGCGTGGTGTTGCGGTGGGTCCAGTTGCGCTCGTCGAGGCCGGGCCGCAGCCACGCCTCCGGGAAGGCACGGCTCCAATGCACGCCGTCGCGGCTGGACATCATCACGGCGTCCGTCATGCCCGCCATGCCCGGCTGGCCTGTTCCGGGGTAGTCCATCGCGCTCGTGTCGGAAACCGGCGTGGTGCGCTCCGCAACGTACCGCATCGGGAAGGACAGCAGGATATGCCCGGCGCCCGGCACGGGAACGGTCGCATTGGTGTAGAACTGCTCGACTGGCGCGCCTGCCTCGTACTGGTGCGGCTCGGGCCTGCTCCAGTGAATGAAATCGTCCGACGTGCAGCTCTGGATGGCCCTCCGGGACCCATCCTCGAAATAGCGGCTGAAGAGCCGGTACTTGCCAATGACATTGTCCCAGAACGGAACGTTTGCGCTGTCGAACGCGCCGGCGACGTCGAGAGGCGCGTCCTGGGCAAGCCGCCATCGAAAGCCGTCCGGAGAGAAAAGGGCGTAAAGGCTGCTGGCGCCCTTGCCTCCCACCGCCTTGTAACGCGCGTCCGCCCGGCACGCCGGATTGGTGTCGAGAAACGGCACCAGGTTGTGCGCCTGAATGCCCTGCCAGACAACATTGTTGCGCCCGTTGTCGCCGAAATCGAATATCTTAAGTTCGGGGCGTTCAAAATGGATGCCGTCGCCGCTGATCGCGACATTGGCTGTCTGTTGCTGGGAAGCATCCCCGGCGTCCCCTTTGATCGGGTAAAAGCCCCGGTAGTACAGCAGGTACCTGCCTTCGCTCGCGACGAGCGCGGAGTAGACGCCGCTGCAGGCGTTCTCCAGCGGCCCTCCAGCCTGGAACACCACCTCTTCCCGTTTCGGCGGATGCAACTTCAGCCGGGCCTGCCCTCCGAAACTATTGAGCAGGTGACAATCCACGAACAACTCCCTGCGCGACGC
>JAAZAB010000563.1 GCA_012514555.1 Lentisphaerota bacterium | reverse complement strand
CCGCCCCGGAAATCCCCTGGGCCAAGGCATACACCCCGCGCACGTGGACGTATGACACCGGGACCAAGGTGACCGCGGCGTTCGATTACTACAAGGACGGCACGGTGCACGTGCTTGCGGACGGCGGCGTCAGGCAGGAGATCGCGATGAACCGGCTTATCGCCCAGGACCAGGCCTGGATTCTGAACGAGCTGAATAAACCCCGCGGGCTCATCAATGACGTCTCTTTCATCGAATGGCTGGACCGGCGCCCGGTGTTCCGGGTCAACGCCTCATTTTTCTCAAAGGGCAACCTGACAGAGAGCCCGGTCGTGTGCGTCCAATACCTCCTGCTTGATCCGGCGGGCCGGGCCATCAAGCGGCTCTGCGATCCTGTCGCCTTGTATCCGACCGTTGGGAAGCACAACCATGAACTGATGGGAACCAAGGCCGCAAGGCAGTGCCCGGGCTTTCAAGAGCAGGATATCGTCCGCGTCGACAGACTGGCATTGCGCGCGGTTCTGCTTCTGCCGCACGACAACAGGAAGGAGTGGATCTTGCTCGACGCCGTCTCAAAGCAGGACAACGTGCGGTTGCGTACGCTCGGCTTGCCCGCGGACTGGTGGAACCCAAAATATCCGCCCGGGCTGTGGCGGCAGGGATTGGACAAGAAGGAAGGCAAATGAAGGCTTCTTTAATCATCACAAGCCTGCTCTGCCTGCTGCTGGCCGGCTGCGCCACGGGCAAAAAGGTGAACTTTGCCTCTACTGTCGAGCGCGGCGGCGTTGTCTACACGGTTCATGACATGCAGCCGTTCACCGGCGTGGTGACCAACTGTTACCTGGACGGCAAAAAAAAGGCGAGCGTTGAATATCGCAACGGACTGAAGGACGGCCGGACGATTGAATGGCGTGAGAACGGAAGCCGCAGGGAGATGTCCTCGTGGCGCGAGGGTATGCGCGACGGCGAGCAACTGCACTGGTATGAAAACCAGGGGAAACTGTTCCGGGGCTGGATGACAAAAGACAAGTGGGTCGGGGAATGCACGGGCTGGTACCCGGACGAACGCCCCGCGTTCCAGGTCTGCTTTCAGGACGGGCAGGGCACGGGCAAGACCATTGTGATAAAGTGGAACAAAGACAACCTCATCCGGAAATTCACGGATGTTCGGGTGGACGGCGAGTGGATCGAGTGGGATTCATCGGGGCGAATCACCCGCCGCGAGAAATATCTGAACGGCAAGCTGGTCGAAAAGCTCAACTAGACGCGGGACAGGTCAATTCCCGCCGAACAGGATAGCGGCGCCAAGCCCGAATACGAACAAGTCGACAATCGCATGGCTCAGGTAGCCCGGCCAGATTGACCGGTATCTCATGTACATGAACGACCAGGCGGCCCCGCCAAGGAAAACGCCCAGCGAGCAGACCGCGGCCAGGGGAAGGCTGCAATACGCCTGGAGCGCAATGAAGTGATGCAGGGTGAAAAAGAACGCCGCCAGGATGACGGCAATTGCCGGGGTTGCCAGCGCCTCGCACTTCTCATAGACAAACCATCTCCATGCGTATTCCTCAAGCACGGAGTTCACAAGAATCCAGTATGCCGCGCCGCCAAGATATGCCGGCAGGGCGCCCAAGCCGATTTCACTCATCTTGCCGATAAAGAGGGCTCTGTCGAACAGACCCTGGCCGAAAGCCTGGTAACCCATAAGGATCAGCAGCCCGAGGCCTGCTCCGGAAAGCAATCCCGCCAGGAATCCGCCATGCCTGGCAGGGGACAAGCCAAAGCGCCCGCCATCGACGAGTTTCAGCCAGGCGGCCGGAAAGGCGAACAGCCACAGCTTGCT
>JAAZAB010000562.1 GCA_012514555.1 Lentisphaerota bacterium | reverse complement strand
TCTCTTCACGCAGGCAGGAGATAATTTGGAAATCAGGAAAGCAGGAAGGAAAAGGCCCCTGTTTCTTCTCTTTTCCTGATGTTCCTGATTTCCTTATTCAACCCACATGAAGCAGTTTCGATTTCGATAGCGATTTCCTCTCCCAACTCAAAACTCAAAACCCAAAACTTCTGACCTTCCTTGCTTTTCCGGGTCAGCGCCCGAGGCAGCGTAGAATGACTTCCGAAAGGCTTTCGACGAAGCGCTCCTGGCTGAAGCGCAGGGCCTGCGCGCGAGCGACATCCGGATCCCACTTGCGGGCTGGGAACTCTTCCATGGCCGCCAGCAGGCCGTCTTCCGTCTGGTCCCGGAAGAACACGCCTGTCCGGCCTTCAACCACGGTTTCCAGGGCGCCGCCCCGGCCGTACGCGATGACCGGCCGCCCGCATGCCTGGGCTTCGAGCGGAACGATTCCAAAATCCTCTTCGCCCGGGAACAGGAGCGCCCGGCAGCCGCGATAAAGCTCCAGGAGCGCGGCGTCCGATTGCCAGCCGAGAAACTCCACGCGCGGCCCGGCCAGGGTCCGGAGCCTTGCCGCTTCAGGCCCGGTTCCTGCGACCTTCAGCGAACGCCCCATGCGCGTGCATGCGCGCACGGCCAGGTCGACGCGCTTGTAGGGGACAAGGGCGGACACGACAAGGTCGTACGAGCCCGGCGCGGGGGCGCCAGCCGGGCCCGGGGTCCAGTAGTCCGTCCGCACGGGAGGATACACCACGTCCGAGTCGCGGCCGTAAAACCGGCGGATGCGTTCGGCCACGTGCCGGCTGATCGCCACGAACCTGTCCACCCGCTCCGCGCTGCGGCGATCCCAGGCGCGGATCCGCTCCATCAGGGGCGCAAGCGCGGCGCGCTTCAACGGGTTCCGCCCGAAATACTCCTCCTCGAAAACCCATGCGTAGCGCATGGGCGTGAAGCAGTAGCAAAGGTGCTTCGAGCCCGGGGCGGGCCTGATGCCCTTGGCCACGCAATGGCTCAGGCTGATTGTCAGGTCGGCCGCGGGCGGGCGCAGCGATTCGATGGCCCACGGGAAGAGAGGCAGATAATACCGGTGGTTGCGGCGCGCGAGCGGCAGCCGGCTCAGCCATGATTCCGTGACCTGGTGGCGCCTGATCGGGTCCGTGACCGACTCCGGCGCATAGATGAGCGTGAAAATGGGCGCGTCCGGGAAAAGCCCGCACAGCAGTTCCAGCACGCGCTCGCCGCCGCGCATGCCCGTCAGCCAGTCGTGCGCCAGCGCGGCCTGCAAGCCACTGATGCCTTTTGGCGCCTTCGTCATGTAACGCGATGCTCCTTGAATATCAGGCCATGGCCCCGCGATAGGCGTCAAGCGTCAGCTGCGCGGTGCGAAGCCATGAGAACTGTTCCGCGTGGCGCAGGCCGCGCTCGCTCAAATCCCGGGCCAGCCGGGGGTCCGTCAGCACGCGCTTCATGGCCTCCGCCATGCCTGTCACATCGCCGGGCTGCACGCGGATCGCCGTGTCGCCGGCAACCTCGGAAAGGGAGCCCTTGTTGCTGCAGATGACCGGCGTTCCGCACGCCATGGCCTCCAGCACAGGCAGCCCGAAACCTTCGTACAGCGACGGCAGCACGAACAGGTCGGCGTCCTGGTAGGCTTTCACAAGCGCTTCGTCGCCAAGATAGCCGGTCCATTCCACATCCGGCGCGATCCCCAGGTCCGAGGCCAGGCGCGACGCTTCCGGGTACCGCGCGTCCTTGGGTCCGACCAGCATGAGCCGGACGCCGCCGCGCTGCTCTTCGCGCAGGCGCGCGAACGCGCGGATGAGGGCCTCCAGGTTCTTGTACGGGTCGGCGCGGCCCACCCAGAGAATGGTTTTCCGGCCGGGCCGGCGGTCCGCGGCCGGGAGCGGCTTGAAGCGCCGGGATACGCCCTCCGGAATGACAATCACCCTGTCCGCGCGCGCATCGGGAATCCGCAGATGCTTGAGGATGTCCTCGCGCGAGCTGCGGCTGACGGTGATGATGGCGTCAGACCTGCGCGCCACCTCCAGCATGAGCATCCGGTAGACAGGGAAAAGCCGCTTCTTACGCGAGCGCGGCACGTACTCGGGAAACACGAGCGGAATCAGGTCGTGCAGCGTGACAATGCATTTGATTCCGCCGGGCCGGTCCCGCGGGAAAGCGGGCAGGGGAATCATGTAGTTGGTCGAGTGGAACACGTCAATTCCCAGCGACCGCAGCATTGCCGGCATCCGGAGCTGGTTCGCGATCGAGAATAGCCCGAAGGGGAGCGTGATTGAGGTGAAGCGCCCGTCCCTGGCCGGGGCCAGGTCGGCCAGTGTCCGGTCGCGCGCTTCGGGGTCGGAAAAAAAGAGGGTGTAATCGTTTTCCGCATCCGCCTGGGCCAGGTGCCGGATCAGCTCCAGCGTGTAGGTGCCGATTCCCGATATCTCCCTGAATATCCAGCGGGCGTCGATGCCGATCTTCATGACGCAACCTGCCTGTAAATCTCCCAGGTTTCCCGGGCGGTCGTTTCCCACGTGAAACGCGCAGCCTGGCGGCGGCCGTCCTCCGAAAGCCGGGCCCTCGCTTCTTGATCCCTCAAGAGCCCGCCAATGGCCTTCGCCCACTCACCCGCGTCAAAGCCGGCGATCATCAGAGCGCCGGTTCCCAGCACTTCCCGCAACACATCTATGCCGGATGCCACCACCGGGGTGCCCCGCGCCATCGCCTCCAGGGGCGGAAGGCCGAACCCCTCGTAGAGCGACGGAAAGACCAGCGCCTCCGCGCCCGCGTACAATGCGTTCAGGGTTTCGTCGTTCTGGTATCCCAGGAGGAGAATGCGGCTCGCACGTGGCGAGGCTCGCATTCGCGCCATGATCGGCTCGAACTTCCAGCCCGGCATGCCGGCCACGGCCAGGCACCCGTCAAAATCCTTCATGGCCTCGAACACTTCAACCAGGAACGCAAGGTTCTTCCGCGGCTCTATTGTGCCCACCGCCAGGAGATACGGGCGGTGTACGCCGGCCGCCTGCAGCAGGGCCTGCATCCGTTCGGGCGGGGGTGGGGCCGGGGGCGGGGCGATGCCCAGCGGGATCGCGTGAACGCGCTCCGGCGCCGCGCCCAGCAGCTCGATTATCTCCCGCGCGCTGAACCGGGAGTCGGTCAGAATCGCGTCGGCCCGGGCCGCCGTCCGGCGGATGTTCGCGTTCAGGTATGACAGGTTGCGCGATTCCGCGAATTCCGGGTGCCGGATAAAGCTCGCATCATGAATGGTGACCACGCTGCGGCCGCGCGTGAGGGGCGGAATGATGAAGTTCGGAAAATGGTAAACGTCCGCGCGTCCGGCCAGCAGGTTGTATGGCGGCCAGCCGAGGGTTTTCCAGCAGTACTGCGCCAGCCGGCCCGGGCAGAAGCGCACTGCCTTGAACCGGGCGCCCGGCGCGGGGAAGGGTGGACCGCGCCTCTTGAAATCCAGGCGGGCCAGCGTCAGCTCGTCCCCGGGGCGCCGTGTCGCGGCCAGCGCTTCCGCCAGGCATTTCGTGTAACGTCCCACGCCGGCTCGCTGTGCAACGGCCGCCTGAATGTCAACGCACACCTTCAAAAACGGTCCTTTCAGCCTGATGCGATGCAGGCCGGCATAATCTGAATTCAGCCTATATGGAGCAGTTCAACTGCTCCGCGGTTGTCTTTGCTCGCTGCAAGATGTTTATGTGAAACTTGTTGCGATGGCCAATCAACTCTGCTGATGCTGCACTGAATAGGCGAAAGACATCAAGAGAATATCCAATAACCAACAAGGAATATCCAATGTCCAAGTGAGC
>JAAZAB010000561.1 GCA_012514555.1 Lentisphaerota bacterium | reverse complement strand
GGGATAAGCCGGCGGCAAGCTGTCAGCCTTTCAGACTGCTATCCGGGCTGAGCCTCCGGCCGGCCGCGGATCATTCCGAGGCACATCGCGCTAAAGCGGGGCAGCCGCGGCGCCCGGCGCCGCCGTCGCGGCATCGGGAGGCGTCGCCGCTGCCGCGGCATCCGCGGTCCCCGTGGAACCGCCCGCGCCAGCCGCGCTTGCCGCGTCCGAAGGTGCGGCCGTTGCGGCAGGCGCGTCCGAAGGCGCTTCAACGGCGGCCGAAGTCACCGCGGGCGCCGGGGTCGGGGCAGGAAGCGCGGGCGGCAAGGGCGGCGGCATTGGCGTTATCTCCCCAGGCTTGACCCATACGCTCGGCGCCGCGTCGTAAAAGGTATACTCCAGGTACTGAAATGCGAGCACTCCCATCAAGCACAAAAGGCACAGCACGGCGACCACGGCGAGCATCACAACAGGAATTCCGGCGCCGGACCGGCTGCCCGCTGCTCGCGCCCATCTTTTCAGTATCGGCCCCTTCAGGAAAGCTGCGCTGTTCATGGCGGATTGCACTCCTCCCAAGTTCGCCCGACTTCATCCGGATGTCTGAATTTTCTTATATCACGCTGCACGGCAGGGCGTCAAGGCGCCCGTGAATGTTTTCGCAGCCGCCCGGGCGCAAGCCCGGAGGCCGGCTGCCGCCGGCCGCGGCTGCAGAGGCGGCGAATACAGAAGACAGAATCCAGAAGGGCCAACCGCGCCACGCCGTGGCGCGCTACAGAAGAGAAGCCGGATGCGTTCCACTTGGAGGACGGACGACCCCGGCCGCCGGGCGCTTGTTCCGCGGCCAGTGATGTCAAGCCGTATCGTTTGCTCGTGAACGTGTACGTGTACGTGTACCGCTGCGCTGTGAACGTATCCCTCGCACCATCCACCCTCAAGTCTCACCCACCTCGGACATCCATTCCGGCCGCACCCGGCAAGGCGCAGGCCCATGGCTGTCCTGGCGCAGCCCTGGCATGACTGCGCAATTCGAGAAACGCTTTGACACTCCGCACGGGCCTGTGCTACCTTTCAGCCGCATTTCTATTTTGCAGAAAGGCACTCCATCAAGAAGAGCGTCAATATCATATGCCCCGCATTCAAGGCCCCGCTCGGCTCCGCGGCGGACATTCCGGCCGCATGCCCGAAATGCCGCATGCCCTTTCCGGCGCTCTACGGAATTCCCGTGCTTAGGGTAGTGCCGGAGAACGAGCGGATAGATTTCATCAACGAGGCCGTCTCCCCGCCCGCGCTGGACAGCGGCACGGTGGCCATTCCGTTTGTCAGGGATGCCCTCTCTTCTGGCAAGCTGGTCCTGCAGATCGGGTCAGGCGTGGACACCTCCGACAAACCGAACCTGGTCAAGACCGACGCATACGTTTATTCGAAAGTCCTTGATTACGTTGCGGACGCCCACTCGCTCCCCTTTGCCGACGCCTCGTTCGACTTCGTTTATTCTTTGGCCGTTTTCGAGCATTTGCACACGCCATGGGTCGTCGCGGACGAGATATTCCGTGTTCTCAAACCGGCCGGGCGCGTGTATGTGCTGGCCGCGTTTTTCCAGCATATCCACGCCTACCCGCACCATTACTTCAACATGACCGACATGGGGCTGCGCCGGATTTTCAGCCGGTTCGAGCACATCCAGGTGGCGCCCAGCTCCCATGCCGGGCTCGAGCAGGTGGCCGTTTCCCTTTGCGACCTGGTGGAGATGACGCGCTCCCTGATCAAGCGCGAGCCGAAAAACAAGAATTGCGCCATCCTTGAACAAGCGTTGGTTAAGGCGATAGACCTGATCCCGCCGCTCCAGGGCAAACTGATCGAGGGCGTTGACACGATCGAGGCCTGGCGCAGGATCGCACCCGGGTTCGAACTCACGGCGACCCGGCCAAAATGAACATACTGGCCTCCATCCTGAAGCTGGCCAGGCGTTTCCCATTTTTCGCCCGCCTCTACAGGCGCATGCG
>JAAZAB010000560.1 GCA_012514555.1 Lentisphaerota bacterium | reverse complement strand
GGTCGAGCAGCAGGAACTCGTCCGTGTCCACGGCCGAATACTCCGGCTTCTTGATGTCCACGCCACGGACCCAGTAACCTTCCTGCTTCAGCTTCCGCGCCAGGTGGTGCCCTATGAAGCCGCCCGCTCCGCAAACGACAGCCTTTTTCATCATGCCTCCCTACGGTATTCTTGATTTCTGATTTCCGGTTTCTGATTTGAAAAGAATTGTCGAGCCATCGTCCCATGGCGGCTCGCGAATAAAAACTCCGTGCGAGTAATCCCTGGAATCGCTGTCGTTGGTAATCTGGGCCTGGATGAGCCACTCGGTCCACAGGCTTTCCAGCTCTTCAGGTGAAAGCGATTTAAGATCAAGATCCTCTTCGCTCAAGAATTGGTCGCGCATCTGGATCATGGCCAGCCTCCCGGCACGGTAAAAGGCAATTTCGTTCCGGCCCGATCGACCATCAGTGAGTGTGCGGCGGCCAATGGCATTGCCTCCATCTCGCGGGAAATTTCATGCCATACCCGGGCCCATGGTTCGGCGGCCGACATATACATGGCCAGCCGCGCTTCATTTGCGTGCATAAGGCGTCGGCGCTCGGCATCCAGCGCAACCTCCAGGGCCTCAGGCCCTTCGGCGATGGCAGCGAGCACCGGGCGTTGACATGTCAGGGCAATAACGCGATCGGGACGCTGGGCTGCAAGTTCCATCAGGTCCCGGGCGCTGCGGGAACACATGATCTGGTCATCGATATCGCCCATTCCCCGGGCAAGCTCTCCGATAACGGCATAGTCCTTTTCGCGATTCGTCTTCTTGGTTTCCACCAGATCGCGAGCGCCAAGAAACGGAGCTTGATTCTTCGCATCCTGTTCACGCCACAGGCCATCGAGCCTTTCAGCCGAAAGGCGTGGAGGCCGGGTCACGAAGTCAGTACGCACCCTCAGCCCATGCCCCATGAACTCCAGGTGAGCGCTCCAGCCGGCGGATAACCACCGGATATCGAGCGGCGCGCCAAACCGGTAATGAGCGCCATTAGCATCCAGCACCGCCAAAACATGGCGCATGCTCTCCTCATCTTCTCGCAGAATCCAATCGCCATCCTTGCTCATGATCGCCAACCGATGCATCACAACAGCCTGCCCTCCGCTCAAGATGGCGCGCAGGCGGCCGTGATTGAACTGCCGCGTCAGTTGAAGATATATGCTCATGTTACGAAACGATCGAATGATCCGAATGGCTTTAATGCAACATGCCAAGAAGCCCGCCCGAAATCAAGCACAAGAACAGCAATTGACTGCAATTGCCGGAACAGAAAAGCGCTACTCGATGGGTTCGCTCAAATAATGACGGCGCGCATGGCCAGGGCGCCCGAGGGGCAGACCCGGGCGCAAAGAGAACAACCGTCGCATTTTGCCGCGTCGCAGGAGACGGACCGGTTCTCAAGGCGAAGCGCGTGATAGCCGCCGTCCCGGCAGGCGGCCGCGCACCGGCCGCACAAGCGGCAGGCCGCCGGGGCGACCATCTCAGGAATGGCCCGGTACTCCCGGCTCAGGGCTTCATGGCTCACCAGCCGGCCCAGCGCGGCGCCCGTCAAATCGGAGGGCGATGCCAGGCTTTTGCGTTTCAGGTATCCGGCCAGACCCTCGACCATGCCGCGCACCAGGCCAAAGCCCCGGATCATGACCTCGGTGCACACCTGCACGACCGTGGCGCCCACAGCCATGTATTCCACGGCATCCTTCCATGTTCGAATCCCGCCAAGCCCGTGGATGGGCGCCTTTGTCGCCGCGGCCGCCTGCGCCACCACGCGCAGTCCGATGGGCTTGATTGCGGCGCCGGAATACCCGCCAAACGCGGATTGGCCGTTCACCGGCGGGCAGGGAGACAAGGTCTCCAAATCCACCCCGGCCAGGCATTGTACCGTGTTGATCGCCGCGAGGGCATTGGCGCCGGCTTCGATCGCGGCAAGCGCGATCGGGCGCACATCCGTCACGTTCGGGGTTAGTTTCACAATCACCGGCAGCCTGGTCGCGCCGCGTACCCAGCCGGCAATCCGCCCGGTGATCCCCGCGTCCTGCCCGATCGCGGCGCCCACGCCGCGCTCAGGCATGCCGTGCGGGCAGGAAAAGTTCAGCTCCAGCGCGTCCGCGCCGGCCGCCTCGCAGCGCCGGGCCAAGTCCGCCCAGGACTCGCGGCCGGAATCGCCCATGATGCTCGCGATCAGGATTTTCCCCGGGTGCCCGCGCTTGAGCCCGGCGATCGTCTCCATCCAGTACGCCGTGGAACGGCGGCTGACCAGCTCGATGTTCTCAAATCCAAACACGTCGCCCTGGCCGTCCCGGAGCGCGTAAAAGCGCGGGCTCACATCCTCCATCGGCATGCTGTCCGGCCGGATGGTCTTGGTGACTGCCCCGGCCCACCCTGCTGCAAAGCCGCGCTCGATAAGCTCCCGCGCGGCCGTGGGGGGGCCGGAGGCCAGGACAAACGGGTTCTCAAATCGCAGCGAATCATGTGTGGCTGAAAGATTCACGATCCCTCACTGCGTCACGGGGATAATGCCCGGACCGCCCCAGGAGACGCCCCATAGCAGGACTTTTCCGGCGGCGGTGCGCGCGTACCACTGCCCGGTGGCCAGATCGTACACGCCAAGGTCGGATATGCCGTCGCCATTGAAATCGCAGCTCACAAGATTGAACCCACATTTTGCATTTAAGCTTTTCTGAAAGTGATAAGTGCTTCACTGTGCCTTTGTTCGGAAAAAACGAAAGGAGCACGAAAAAGTGAAGCACAAAGCAGAGGGTACGCGTGCGGATTG
>JAAZAB010000559.1 GCA_012514555.1 Lentisphaerota bacterium | reverse complement strand
CGGCCACGTAGACGCTTTCGCCGGCCGCTTCCCTGGCCAGGCCGGCCGCCGCGCCGTTGATGGCCTCCAGCTTGTCGGCAAGGCCGTAGTATTCCAGCTTGAAGCGGTTGGCGCCGAAGCTGTTTGTTTCGATCACTTCGGCCCCGGCCTCCACGTATTCGCCATGAATGTCCAGGATCAGCTTGGGCTGGGTCAGGCAAAGCTCGTCATAGCAGGCGTTTAAAAACACGCCGTGCTGATAAATCATGGTCCCCATGGCCCCGTCGAACATCAGCGGCCTTGTGCGCAGGCGTTCAAGAAATGCAGGTCGCCGGCTCATGTTTTGCAGCTCCTTCCGTTCAGCAATGACGTTCTCATGCGGTTATTCGATCCTGTATATGGACAGCCCGGCTGAAGCCGGCTCCGCCGCTTCCTCGGCGACGTACAGGTGTTGCCCGCTCACCGCCAGGTCGCGGGCGTAGCCGCCGGTTGTCACATGGTCCATGCGCGCCGGCGCCGCCGGATTGCTTATGTTCACCATTTCCAGCGTCCTCGAATCGCCGTCCGTTGAGCCGAGGTAGCACCTGGAAGCGGCGACTGCCACGCACTTGCTTGAGATGCCCGCGCGGTGATAGCGCCCGGCCCGGGCGGGCAAGAACGGTGTGCGGACATCAACCAGTTCTAGCCCGTTGGTTCCGGCTGCCACGCACAGGGTGTCGCCGCTGAGCGCGACATCCCACGCCGCGTTGCCCGTCGCATACGTTGCGCCGAGATACGGGTTCGAGGGCGTCGAGACGTCGAGGACAAGAACGTCCGCGGCATGAGTGGCAACATAGGCGTAGCCGCTGCCCAGCGCAAAGCGCCCGCCTGCGTGCGCGGAGTTGTATTGCCCGACCTGGGCGAGCGCGGCCGGGCTGTCCATGTCGAAAACCCTGAACGTGGGAGTCTTGAGCCCCGCGTAAAGCAGGCTGCCATGTGTTGCAAGCCCGTTGTATTGCCCCGCAATGGTCTTGATTTTCGAAGGATATGCCGGGACTCCGATGTCGTAGACGACCAGGCCCTCGTTCCACGTCCCTGTCGTGCTGAGATAGGCGTGGTTCCCGTAGACCGCGATGTCGGTGCAGGCGCCGGACAGGGGCGTGTGCGAAACCAGGCTTGGGCTTGCCGGGTTCGCGACGTTGAGTATGAACCATCCGTTGGTGCCGTCGGCAACGAAGGCATGCGCCGTGCCGTCCAGCGCAACGCCCCTTGCCCCGGCAGTGGAGAAATGCCCCGCAAGGGTAAGGCTCGCGGCGCTGCTTTCCGTGAAATACGCGGTATAATCCGCGGCGCCGGCGGCAACCGCGATCGTGCGCGCCGCCTGGGTGTCGCCGTCGTTCCAGCCTGAAAAAGTCCACCCCGGATTGGCGGAGGCCGTTATCTCGACTTGCGAGCCCGCGGCATATGTTCCGCCGCCCGTGACGACCCCGCCGTTTGTCGGGCTCGCGCTGACCGTGATGACGCCGGCAATGACGAATTCGGCAGTATAGACGGCGCCGGTGGCGGGAACGATGACAGTGCGGGCCGGCAGCTTGTCGCCGTCGTTCCATTCCGTGAAAAGCCAGCCCGGGTTGGCGGCGGCCGTGATGACGACCTGCGTGCCCACTGGATATGTTCCGCCGCCCGTGACGACCCCGCCGTTTGTCGGGTTTGCCGTCACGGTAAGCGTGGCGGAGATCCACACAAACGATGCTGTGTGTTCAGCCCCGCCGAAAGGGACTGAAACCTTGCGCACAGCCTGGGTGTTGCCGTCGTTCCAGCCTGAAAAAGTCCAGTTCGTGTTGGCCGTTGCGGTGATCTCGACCTGCAGGCCCACTGGATATGTTCCGCTGCCCGTGACAACCCCGCCGTTTGTCGGGTTTGCGCTCACGGAAAGAACGGCGTTCCCGTTCATGACAAGGCAGATCGGCATACCGATGGGAATCGCGCCGCTCCAGCCCCAAAGGCGGTCCCATGCAATGGCGCCGTTTGTCAGGGACGAGATATACCAGCGGCCGGTGAGGCTGTCGAATATGGCCAGGTCGCTGCGCGCGTCACCGTCGAAATCGCCCGACACGGGCCTGGCGCCCGGCCAGCCCCACTCAGTGCCCCATGCCAGGACGCCGTTTGCCGGTGAAAAGGCGTACCAATTCCCCGCGTTGATATCGAAGACCGCAAAATCGGCGCGCCCATCCCCGTCATAGTCGCCGGATACAGGCACGGCGCCCGGCCAGCCCCACGCAGTGTCCCACGCCAGCACGCCGTTTGCCGGGGACCAGGCGTACCAGATTCCAGTGTTGCCGTCGAAGACCGCAAAATCGGCGCGCCCGTCCCCGTCATAGTCGCCGGGAACCGGAATCGCGCCCGGCCAGCCCCAAGGTTGCGCCCAGGCCAGGGGCGTTCCTGATGACGACAAGACGTACCAGTTGCCGTCATTTCCGCCGAACACCCCGAAATCGCTGACGCCGTTCCCGTCAAAATCATTGCCATGCGGATTGAATCGGCCGGCGTTGGCGGAAATGTCTTCTGCCCCGGGCCTGCTTTCCAATCCGGCCGGGCACGCGGAGGCCGCCATGAAAAATAAGGTGTGCGCGGCCGCGGAAAACAGTCGTCGGAGGAGATATTTCATGAGTTTTTCCGCAGCAAGAAGAAACTTGAAAATTGGGGAAGGGGCATGGACTCTTTCTTACAGAAATTCAAAGACAAGAGCAAGTGCCGCATCAAGGAATTCAACCCGGATTTTGCGATTGGTCAGAGTGCGTCGGATGCAAGGCGAAGCG
>JAAZAB010000558.1 GCA_012514555.1 Lentisphaerota bacterium | reverse complement strand
TCGATGCGAATCAGGCAGACGACCTGGTTGTCGCAGGAGACGTTCTCCCGCTCAAAAACGGGCGTTGCCTCAAGGCGCTCCTGGTCCGTCATCATGGAAAAGCCGGTGTTCATCTGCGCGCTGTGCCATTCCGAGCCTCGCACATCATGCTTTTTCAGCGGGCCTTTTTCCAGCGTGGCAAAGGCTGTCAGGTGATAGCGGATGCTGTCTTCGTCCTGGATGGAATGAACGATGGGCAGGACTCCCGCCTCCAGGCGTCGTGTGATATTTGGGCAGCCATGAGAGCCCGGGCCGATTTCAAAACACAGCTGATACGGATAGGCTTCCTCTTTTCCGGCGGGGACCAATACCGGCCTTGAGTGGTAGCGGGGTGTCACCCAGCCCCAGTAGCCGTAGGCCTCCTGCGGGCCGATCCTGAAAATGCGCATGTCGCGCCCAAGCCCGAGCCAGACGGGGGAAGGCTTGTCCCGGCTATGGGCGCAGGCATTCTCGAAGGATTCTTCGGGTTCGCTGTTCGTCCTGTCAAACTCGGACCATAACCTCTTGCCGGCAACATCCTGTGCAACGCCGGTGTAATCTCGCGGGTCATCCGCCGGAAGGACCGCGGCCCCGAACTCCGGAAGGAAGATCGGAGCGGCGGACGTGACATCCCTCACGTTGAAGGAAAACGGGTCTGTTTTGTCGGCTACCGTGATGATCGTCGGGAAAGCCCCCGGCTCGAGCGTAAAACCGGATAGCTCAATCTCAAGTCGGCCGCCCTTCGGCAGGCTGAACCCGGCGCCGTTCACAGAACCGCCGGAGCCGCTTTTTAGTTTCTTTAGCTTCCCATTGATGACCTTGATGGTGCCTTCCCTTGGCTCGGCGTTCCAGACGACGGCAATTTTCATTTTGTTCTCCCGTCGGTCAGATCATTAGAAGAAGACGCTCAGCATCTTCGGCCGATTCCAGGCCGAATCGCGGCTGCTGGATGGACAGAGCGGATGTAAATCACACAGCAACCGCGGATGCACGCAAATAGACGCGAATGGCCGGATGGAGGTTTGCGGTATTTAAGTTCATTCGTGTCCATTAGCGGTTCGTTTTCCGGCTTCCAACAGGCCGCGCAGCGTGGCGCCCAGGCCGAGAATCAGGTCGTCATCGGGCAATGGCAGGGATAAATAGCGCCCCAGCTCCCAGGCCATGTCGTGGGCGGCTGCGTCGGACCCGAACACGATCCGGTCCTTGCCGACGATCTCCATCGACGTCTCGAACGGGCGCGGCGTGGTGAAGCTGCCGCAGAACTCAAGGTAGACGTTCTTGTTGGCCCGCGCCAGCGCCTCGGCCTCGAACCGGCCGCGAGTGCCGCCGCCGGAATGCCCCAGCAGGAACACGGCCTGCGGATAGCGCGGCGCGATCTCGGAGAGCATGGCGGGCGAATCATACGGGTCGTCCCACGTGTGCAGCAGGATCGGGAGCCGATGCCGGTCGGCGTAGTCCCAGACGGGCCGGTAGGACGGGTCGGTGACGGGGATGTTCCAGTACCCGGGCAGGAGCTTGAACCCGACAAAAAAGCCGCGCCCAAAAAACGCATCCAGCTGCGGAACCAGGTCGTCCGCGTAGCGCGGATTGAACACGAGGTAGCCGGAAAACCGGCCGCCGCGGGGCGCCAGGAAGGCTTCCGCCTCGCGATTGCCTTCCAGGCAGGGGCCGAAGAGGGCGGCTTCCGGCGAGACGATCAGGCGGCCAACGCCCAGCCGGTCCATCAGCCCGACCAGCTCGGCCGTGGCGCCGGCGTAATCCTGCCGGCGGATCACCCAGCCGCGCGTGTGGGGTGGCGTGTGACCGTGGGCGTCAATCACGTCGAGTCCCTGAAGG
>JAAZAB010000055.1 GCA_012514555.1 Lentisphaerota bacterium | reverse complement strand
CCGCGGAGCGCGCCGGCATAATCAAGTCCGCCTCCCTCCTCTTCACAACCATCGCCAACGCTCAAACGCCCAGGCTGCTCATCGTCGCGCGCCGCGCGCACACGGCCGGACTGTACGCAATGTCAGGGCCCGGGTTCGATCCCGCCCAATTCCTCGCACTGCCCACCGCAGCCATTTCAGTGTTCGGCCGCAGGGCGCTCGACCGCTTCTCCGCCGACCGCGACATGCCGCCGCCGGCCCAGGCCGCGCTCAAGGACATGATCGAAGCCTGCTCCAACCCCGCCTCGCTTGTGGACAAGGGCTTGCTCGATGCCGTCATCCCCGTTTCCGAAATGCGCCCCCGCATAGCCGCTTTCCTGGATATGGCCTCAACCATTCCCCGGCCAGATATCCGCAAACAGGTGCTGCTGGTCTGACGCTGACCGCTCCGCGGGTCCGCCCAACGCTCAACACCGCGAACCGGCGGCCGGCGCTGCTCCGGTTCCGGCGCCCCGGGTCCCCGGCCTACCTGTCCCTGGATATGCGCCTGTTCAAGCGAAACCGCTCGCAACCCGACAATCCGGGCCGCATGACACGATTTTCCTTGATTTGGCGCCCCCTATCGGCATATCTTGATTCGCATTCCGGACATGGAGAGGTGGCTGAGTGGCTGAAGGCAACGGTTTGCTAAACCGTCGTACTGGGTAAACCGGTACCGGGGGTTCAAATCCCCCCCTCTCCGCCATTCGACGCGCCCGCTATCGCGGGCTTGCTCATGGCAGGCCAATTCTGGGCGCGGCGAATGGCTGAGACTCCTCCCGCTCGTGCGAACCTCCGTCCTGGGCGATGAGTAGGCCATAGCCGGGACGGCGTTTCGCGGATCAGCGGGCCGCGCACTACGTTCAACGCCCCGAGTTGATGCGCCACGTCCTTGACAACGCGGTCATTCGCCGTGGCCGTCGTCGCCAGGATGGGCATGTTCTTCGGGAGCGCCTGGAAACTCGCACGATACGGCGGTAGTCAGGCCGGAAATCGTGCCCCCAGTCTGAAATGCAGTGCGCCTCGTCCACCACGAACAAGCCGACCCGGTTTGCCACCTGCTGGAGCACTCGTTCCCGGAAGTCGTCGTTCGCCAGTCGTTCCGGCGAGATCAGCAGGATGTCAACCTTGTTCCCCAGCAACCGCGCTTCAATCGCCTGCCAGTCGTCGGTATTGCTGGAGTTGATCGTCTCCGCCACAATCCCGATCCGGTTCGCTGCCATGATCTGGTTGCGCATCAGCGACAACAGAGGGGACACCAGCAACGTGAGGCCCTTCCCTTGGTCGCGAAGAAGCCGCGTGCCCAGGAAATAAACCATGCTCTTGCCCCAGCCGGTCTTCTGAACCACCAACTGGCGCTGACTCTTCAGAATCCCCTCGATACACTCCCACTGTCCGTCGCGGAATTCCGCCGCCGGATTGGCAAGGGCCTTCTGCAGCAATTGAAGCGTGACGTCTCTCATGGCGTTCCCGCACCTTCTCCCGCTTCCGCCGGCATGGTCTTCTCATCGGTGGCCTGAATGGATTCGAAGATTTCCTTGGCCAAGATTGGGAATGCGGAGTTCTGAAACTCCTGATCGTCCATGTATCGGGTCACGATCTTGTCGTTGTCCGCCATGCGCTGAATCATGAGGTCTTCGATCAACTTGCGGATGCCAAGTTGGAACTTGTCGAGCGGATTGGCGCGGGCCGTCCGGATGACCTTCTCATCCTTGACCGCCTTTTCTTTGATCTGCTCAAAGAACAGGCGGTCTTCCTCGGTGAAGTTCGTCCCGAAACGGTCGTTGAGCACCTGGATGATCTCGGACAACGGGACCTTCTCGTCCTTAGCCTTGCCCGTCCCGACATCTGTCGGACTCTTTACACCCTCTGGCGGCCCCTCGCGGACTTGGATTGCGCCGGATGACACGCGTTCCAACCGGTAGTATTGGAGGCCGACTTCATCCCCGAGTTTCAAGACGGTGGTGTCTCGTTCAAGCGGCAGGTGTGGGAGCAGGAACCGGCCGTAACTGTAGAGCATTTCCAGTTCAGGGTCCGCATAAGGGACAACCTGGCTCAAAAAGGCGTATATCTGAACGTAACCGCTCAACTTCTCCCTGAACGCCGTTCGCTTCTCTTCTTCCGGGATGGCTTTGAAGCGGTCCACGGCCGGTTGAAGGTGTTGCTGCATCCGCGCATGGTCGCCCGCATTCTGTTTTTCCAGAGGGCGATAGAATAT
>JAAZAB010000557.1 GCA_012514555.1 Lentisphaerota bacterium | reverse complement strand
CCGCGCGGGCGTGCCCCGGCCCTGGCTGGACGCATTCGGCCTGGGCGGGAATGGCAACTGGGAGGCCGCGTCCCTGGAGGACGCCGATGGCGACGGCATGCCCGCCTGGGCCGAGTGGCAGGCGGACACCGATCCGACCGACGCCCGCTCGCGTCTGGCGCTCACGGGGCTCGCGCTCGAAAACGGAGCGGGCCGGATCCGTTGGATCGGCGGCAACGCGCGCACCCAGGTGCTCGAGTTCGCGGCAAGTCCGGCCGGTCCCTGGCGTCCGGTCGCCACCAACCTCCCCCCCACCCCGGTCACCAATGCCGTGACCCTGCCCCTGACCGGAGACGCGGGTTTTTACCGCCTCCGCATTCCGTGAGCGCACAGGAGGGGACAGACGGTTGCGATTCAACATCGCTATCGGGATCGGGATCGCTATCGAATCTCAGCACATTTCATGGATTTCGATCCCGATCCCGATCCCGATAGCGATTTCGGGGAAAATCCCATAATGAGAATTGCTGTTTCTGAAGAGACACCGTTCCATCAGCATGTCAGATACCTCAAGTCCTTTGCCTTCAGGGGGTTACAGCTCCTAGCCCCTAATTTCTCCTTGGTTGCGATATCCGGCGCTGTTTTGTTATGCTTCTTTCTCATGCGTTTTTTCTGGCCCTGTTATCTTTCGGCGGCGGTGATCGGCACGGCGGCGGTATATGTCGGCGCGCCGTTCGCGCGCCCCTTCTTGTCTGGCTTGCGCCGCGAAGCGCCGCCGCGGGAGGCGCGGAGTGCCGCGGCCGTCGCCGCGGCGCCGGAGGCGCGTGAGGCCGGACCTGCCGCGCCTGCGGCGATGCCGGACGCGGTGGCGCGGGAAGGGGCGCGGAGCGCCCCCCCTCCCCCGGTCAGGGACGCGAGGCCGGCCGAGGCGGAGGAGACCATGCCCGCGCTGCTGGGTATTTTCCTCGCGCAGCCCAAAGAGCGTCCGGGCTGGGGCGTGACCCGTCAGCAGACTGCGGTGTTTACGCCGGACGGCGCGCGCCTGCGCGAGATCCCGGCCGGCACCCTGCTGGAGTTCCGGGGGGTGCGCGCCTCATCCAAGGGCCAGATGATCGAGTGCCTGCTGGTGCAGACGGATTCGCTCTCCCCGCCCCGGCTGGTCAGCGGCGCGGACGTGTTGCTCTTCACGGGCAGCCACAAGCGCCTCTCCGCGCGCCAACGCGCGGATCTGCAGGCCTACTACGAGCTGAACGGCCGGATCCTGCGGCGCAAAAACGAACTTCTGCAGATCGCCGGCGCGAAAAACCCGCATTTCGCCGCCTACCGCGAGGCGCACGCGAAACTCATGGGGAATATCGACCGCGCGCGTGAACTGGCCGCGCGGCGCGACCGGCTGACCGATTTCGAAAAAATGCAGGCCGAGAACCATTTGCGCGAGCTGAAGGTTTCGGAAGCGCGGCTGCGCGCCGAGTACGACGCCATACACGCCCGGTTCCGGGAGTGGAAGGCCCGGCACGCCGAGGAACTCCCGGACCCGGAAAAAGACCCCTCCGTAACGGCCTGGCGCCGGGAGATGGGTGAACGCCGCGCCAGCATCGCGGGCCTGGCTTACTGAAAAGAAATGCGGGGGGAAATGCGTTAATGCCTTAAATGCCTTAATGCCTTGCTTTTGGCACGCGGGCGTTCCCGGCAGGCTCCCGCTTTAATTTAAAAAGAGCAGTTGCCATTAGCCGCAAAGAACGCAAGGAACGCAGAGACGCATGAAACAGCAGAGAATGCTTGATTTTCATTCTATTTCTTTGTGTTCTATGCGTTCTCTGCGGCTATTCAATCAGCACCTGTTTGGTGCGCGGCTGTTGGGTTGATCAATGCTTCATAAGATGTTATATAGCATCATGTTAAGATGATTATTCTTAACTGTGGAGCAGTTGAACT
>JAAZAB010000054.1 GCA_012514555.1 Lentisphaerota bacterium | reverse complement strand
TCAAACCACGAGGGATTGGCCATAGTGCGGCATCTGCTGTGTTGCAGCGGGTTCGGAGTATGTCACAATACACCTTCACCCGCTACGCCTTGCATCTGCCGCACTCTGACCAATCGCAAAATCCGGGATAATAACAAAATTCCGCCGCGCCGCAACTGCACGGCGGCCGCCTGCACGGAGATGCGGCGTCAGTTCGCCGGCGCCGCGGGAACCAGCGGCGGCTGCAGGGTGATCGTGCCCTCGCAGGCTGCCGCGGCGCCTGGCGGCAGCGCGCACCGGTACAAAAGCCTGACCGCATGCGCATCGAGCGCCGGGTCCTCCGAGGGCATTTCCAGCATCACGCTCGACACGCGGCCGTCCGAGCCGATGCGCAGGCGGGCGCTTAACACGACAGACTTGGACACTGCCGGCCAATCGGCCAGGAGCAATGGGGATACATCCAGCGGCCGCCCGGCCAGCCCTCCGCCCCACTCCACCTGCAGCCCGCGCCTGACGCTTCCGGCATCGCCATTGCTTTTCGGCGCGGCATGCGAAAACACAGAGGGGACATCGGCCTTGAGTTTCAATGGGCGCCCGATCTCAGCGTATATTCCGCCCCGGCTGGCCGCGGCATCGGCCCGCATGGCGAGCAGCATCGCCGATTCTACTGGCGGGGCCTGCGGCGCGGCAATCTCACCCCCGGGCGCGTTCGTCAAAAACCTGCGCGCCTGCGCCCGGAAAGGCATCCATAGCAGGGCGCTGGACCACGTTGCGGCCGGCGTTCCGTTCCGCCCCTGCGCGCCGGCCGCGTCCCCGGCGACATAGCGGAACAGCGGAACGGAAGGCCGCTCCTGGGTGTGGATGGCGCGCGGACGGGGCACGAGCAATATCACGGCTGCGACAATCGCGCCGCCTGCCAGCGCGGCAAGAATCCAGCCGGGCCGCTGCGAAGGTATGCCGGCGCCTATTCTTCCCATGGAATCGCTTCGCTCCCGAAAGACGGGCTAGTTGCCAGGTTGACCTTCTTGATTCCCACCTCGCCGGCAAGGTTCATCACGCGCGCGATCATTCCGTAGGAGACGCGGTTATCCGCCTCGATCGTCAGCGTAACATCCTTGCTCTTCTGCCGCGCCTGCGCGAGCGCATATCCCAGCCCCTCGAGAGGAGTCCGCTCATCGTTGAAAAAGACTATGCCCTCCTGCGTAAGGGTCACCACCATGGAATTCGGGGAAGCGCCGTCCACGAAATCGGCAACCGGCAGCTCCACAACAAACCCCGGCCTCAGGATGTAGGAGGAATCGAAGACGAAGAAACCGGCGGTCAGCAGCCCTACGTTCACAAAGGCGGTCAAAGCTGACCAAAGGCGAATGCTTTTCCGCCCGGCGCGATACCGCCTCCATCGCCGGCCGGCGGGGTCCCGCTCCGGCGCGTCTGTTTGCCTGCGCAGCATGTGTTCACTCCCCTGTGACGGCGCCCGAGCCTGTGAAAAACGCCAGTATATCGTCCGCAGCCCGCTCCATGTCGAGCACGACGTCATCCACTTTTGCCGCAAGAATGTTGTAGGCAAGATGGCACATGATGGCCACGACCAGTCCTGCCGCGGTGGTCAGTAATGCCTGCCACAAGCCGTCCGCAAGGTTTCCGGCCTGCACGAGCGGCGCCTTTTCCTGGATCGTGAAAAACACGCGGATCAGCCCGAACACGGTGCCTAGCAGGCCGAGCAGGGGCGCCGCCTGCGCGGCGGTCGACAGCGGCGAGAGCCTCCGCTCCAGCCGCGCGATTTCCGTCACGGCCGACCGGTCTATCGCGCGGCGAATCTCGTCCGGGCCCCGATCGCGGTTCAATATCGCAGCCCGGACGATGCTGGCCACCGGGCCGGGTGTTTCCTCGCAGATGCTAACGGCCTCCTCGTGGTTCTTCCGCCTGAGAATGGTGCAGATGCCCTTGAGAAAATCCTCGGCCTTGATCCTGGCCCTGTGCACATGAAAAAGGCGCTCGAGAAACAGCACGAGCATCGCCGCGCCGGCGGCGAAAAGAAGCCACATTACCGGCCCGCCCAAACGCAGATATTCCAGCATAAAACTCCAATCCGGCATCCTGCCGCCGCCGCGGCGCCGCGTTCACGCGGGCCCGGTCAGTAGAAGAACCGCCAATTTTCCGAACGGATTTTACGGATGCGCTCGGCCGCGTCAAGGCCGGCCGGCACGCGCGCATCCACGACGCGCTGATAGATGTTCGCCGCCTTTTTCCAGCTCTTCTCGCCCTCCTTGAGCTCGGCCGCCTTGAAGGCCGCGCGCGTGAACCACAGCTCCGCCTCGCGCGACGCCGGGGCCGGGGCGAAGGCGTACACAACGTTCATGTACCGCTCGAAGGCCGGTTCCAGGCTCCCGAGTTTCTCGAGGCACCGGCCAAGCTTGTATTCAGCCTGCCCGCGCAGGGCTACCGGCACATCCGGCCGGTCCAGCACTGCCTGGAATGAAGCCATCGCCTCCTCGTACCGCTTCGGGTTTTCCGCGCCCAGCGCGAACTGGGAATCGCCCTTGCGCAGCAGGGCGGAATACTCGAGCGCGTTCCCGGAGAACTCCTTGATCAGCTCCTCGTAAAAGAGTATCGCGCCGGCGAACTCCCCGAGCGCGTACATGGCCTCGCCCTGGGCATATCGCGCCTCCGGCCGCTTCGCGCTGGAAGGATACTGCTTCATCAGCCTGGCGAAATGCTCGTTGGCCCGGCGGTTCTCCTTGAGCATGAACGCGGCCCGGCCGGCCCAGTAGAGGGCGCTATCCGCAAGCGGCGATTGCGGATACTGGTCCGCGAGCGAGATTAACCTCCGCTCCGCCTCGGCGAAAGCGCCGCGGTTGTAATGAAACTCGCCGATCCAGAACATGACGTCCGGCGCCTTTTCGGATTTCGGGTACCTGCTGATGAAAGCGTCGAATATCGCCAGCGCCGCGTCCTCCTCGCCCATGAGATACCGGCACCAGCCGCGCATCGTGTATGCCTGCTCGGCAAGGGGGTTGTCGGGATATTCGCGGACCACCCGCTCGAAGTCGTCAAGGGCGTCGGCAAAAGATTCGAGGCGATACTGGATCAGGCCCAGGCCGTGAAGGGCGCGGGCGCGCAGCCCGGCCTCATCGGTTCCGGCAAGCGCGACGTGATAGGCTTCCGCGGCCTCGGCAAGCTTGCCCTGGCGGAACATCATTTCGGCGGCGCGCAGCAAGGCGGCCAAAGCAATGGGCTTCCCTTGCTCCTTGCGCGCCAGGGCCGCCAGCGCCCGCTCAGCCTCCGCCGTCTCGCCGGCCTGCGCCCTGCATTCGGCGGCCTGGAACTCGGCCCGGGCCGCCAGCGGGGAGCCGGGCGCGTCCCGGATCAGCGCCTCGTAGGCCTGCCTGGCGCGGGCGAACTGGCGGTTGGCAAAGAGAGAATCGCCAGCCTTGAACAGGCATTCCTCGCGATCGGCCCTGGATACCGCCTCGCGCGCGCCTTTCTCGAAAGTCTCGGCCGCCTCCTCGAACCGGCCGGCCTTGAACAAGGCCCAGCCCTTGCCCTTGAGCGCCTCCACGACGCCGACCGGAGCGGAGAATGTTTCAAGATAATTCTGGAACTCGGCGGCGGCCTTGTCGGCCAGTCCGCGCTCCAGCAGAACATGGCCCAGCGACAGCTGGATGCGGCCGGCCTCGGAATTGGCGGCCATGGAAGAAACGGTTTCCCGGATCAGCCTGACGCCCTCGTCGAACTTGTCCATCCCGATCAGCAGCCAGCCTTTTCGCAGGCGCGCCTCGTTTTTAAGGTCGTGGTCCGTGCTTTCTTCAATGCCGCGGTCAAGCAAGGCCAGCGCCTCCGTCCGGTTGGTCCGGCCTTCCTCGATCCCGGCGCGCATGAACAGGGCGGAAAGCCGCACATCCTCGCGCACGTTCTTCATTTCGACCAGGGGGGCGAGGGCATCAAGCGCCTCGTCCCATCGCCGCGCCAGGACGTGCAATTCCGCCAGGCCCAGCCTTGCCTCCTGGCCCGGGCGCGTTTCGGCACCCATGGCGGCCACCCGTTCCAGCGTCTGCTGCGCCCCGTCGGCGCGGCCCGCCTCCTTCCGGGCGCGCGCCAGGTCCAGCAGGTTCTCCGGCGCGTCCGGCGCGCCCGGATAGGTCCTGTCGAAAAGCTCGAACTGCGCGGCCGCTTCCTCCGGCCAGCCCGTGTTGAGCAGCGCGGCGCCGCGCAGCCGGAGCGCGGCCGGGCGCAGGCTGCTCTCCGGAAAGTTCTCCTCGAACCCGTCAAGCCTGATCAAAGCCCGGTCCCAGGCGTCCAGCGCGCCGTCAGCCGCGGCAAGCCAGAACTCGTATTCGGCCGCCCGCCCCATTCCCGCCGCGGCGCCGAGGCCGGCCTCGAGCAGGGCGCGCATCTCGGCATGCCGGCCAAGACCGTGGTACGCCTGCGCAAGCAGCAGCGTTGACTCGACCCTTGCCCCGGGCGGAATGCCGGCCTTCAGGTGGGCTTCGAATTTCGAGGACGCCAGGCCGTACAACTCGTCTTCCATGGCGGCCTTGCCCGCGGCGAGCAGCGCAGACGCATCCCCGGCCGCTGACGCGCAAGCGGCAACGCACACCAGGGCGGCGCTGCAGCACCAAGCCATGCCGCGCGCAAAGCTCTTCGCGGCCATTCTTTTGTTCCGCCATTCCGGGTTCATGCCAGCATCGTCCTAAGCAGCGCGCCCGTGTGCGATTTTTCGCATTGCGCCACGGCCTCCGGCGTGCCCTCCGCGACGACTTCCCCGCCATTGTCGCCGCCTTCGGGACCAAGGTCAACGAGATAATCGGCAGTCTTGATCACCTCGGGATTATGCTCGATCACGAGCACGGTGTTGCCTGCGTCCGCCAGGCGCTGCAGCACGCGAAGGAGGCGGTCGATATCGGCGAAATGCAGGCCCGTGGTCGGCTCGTCAAGCAGGTACAGCGTCCGGCCGGTCGCCGTCCGGCTCAGCTCCGAGGAGAGTTTCAGCCGCTGCGCCTCTCCGCCCGACAGCGTTGTGGCCGACTGCCCGAGCTGGATGTAGCCCAGGCCCACCTCGGAGAGAGTCTGCAACTTCTTCTTCAGCTTCGGAACCCTGTCGAAAAACTCAAGCGCCTCGTCTATCGTCATGTCCAGCACGTCGGCAATGCTGCGGCCGTTGTACTTGACTTCCAGCGTCTCGGCGTTGTAGCGCCGGCCGCGGCACTGCTCGCAGGTCACGTACACGTCGGGCAGGAAATGCATCTCGATCTGGATGATGCCGTCGCCCTTGCACTTTTCGCACCGCCCGCCCTTGACGTTGAAGCTGAAGCGGCCGGAGCGGTATCCGCGCATCTTGGCGGCCGGCAGGCTTGAGAACAGTTCCCGAATGAGGCCGAAAGCGCCCGTGTAGGTCGCAGGATTGCTCCGGGGCGTCCGGCCGATCGGCGACTGGTCAATGACGATCACCTTGTCGAGATGGTCCATGCCCAGGATTTTCCCGTGCTTTCCGGGCTCCTCCTTGGAGTCGTGGAACCGGCGAAACATCGCGCGCCTGAGGATGTCGTCAACAAGCGTGCTCTTGCCGCTGCCCGACACCCCGGTCACGCACACGAACAAGCCCAGGGGGATTCGGACCGTGATGCCCTTCAGGTTGTTCTCCCGCGCGTCCACGATCGTCAGGAAGCCCTTGTCCGCGCTGCGCCGCCGGGCGGGAGCGCTTATGCGCAGGTCCCCGGTCAGGTATCGCGCAGTCAGCGAATCCCGGCATGCGGGCAGATTCGAAGGCGGCCCGGCGAAGATCAGCTCGCCGCCATGCCGGCCCGCGCCCGGCCCCAGGTCCAGCACGTAGTCCGCCTGCCGGATGGTGTCGGCGTCATGCTCGACCACGACCACGGTATTGCCAAGGTCCCTGAGCCGCATGAGCGTGTGAATCAGGCGCTGGTTATCCCGATGGTGCAGGCCGATGCTGGGCTCGTCCAGGACATACAGCACGCCGACCAGCCCGGACCCGATCTGCGTGGCCAGCCGGATGCGCTGCGCCTCGCCGCCCGACAGGCTGCCGCTCTCCCTGTCAAGCGTCAGGTAGTCAAGCCCGACATCCGACAGGAACCGGAGCCGCTGCCGGATTTCCTTGATGATCTCGCACGCGATCTTCTCCTCCTGCGCGGGGAGTGAAAGCTCATCGAAGAACGACTGCGCCGCCTTGATCGACATGCGCGTGACGTCCACTATGGACTTCCCCCCGACGAGGCATGAAACCACCTCCGGCTTGAACCGGGCGCCATGGCAGTCGTCGCAAAGGCGCCGGCCCATGTACTGCCGGATGCGTTTTTTAACGTCCGGATTGGTCGTTTCCTCCAGCCGCCGCGCAAGGTTGGGAATGATGCCTTCGAACGGCTTCCGATACTTGCGGTGCGCGCCGCCGCGCCAGAAACCGAAGACGACATCCTCGTCGCCCGACCCGTACAACAGGGTCTTCCGGACATCTGCCGGCAAGTCCTTGAATGGCGTGGACAGGCTGAAATCGCAATGCCGGGCCAGCGCCCGCAGAAGCCCGTTGTAATAGATGATAAGGCGCCGCCCGCCGCGGCGCCACGCGGGAATGGCTCCGGCCTCTATCGAAAGCTCCGGGTCCGGGATCAGGAGCGCCTCGTCAAACACCATGTGGATGCCGAGCCCCGCGCAAGTGGGACAGGCCCCGTAGGGGCTGTTGAAGGAAAAAAGACGGGGCGTCAGCTTCTCGAAGCTGATCCCGCATGCCACGCAGGCGTTCTTCTCGGAGAAAAGCGTCTCGCGCACGGGCCCGCCATCCTCCTGCTGCAGCAGCGCGGTCATGACGCCGCCGCCCTGCTTCAGGGCAAGCTCGGTGGAGTCGGTCAGGCGCGACCGTATCTGCGGGGACAGCGCCAGCCGGTCCACCACGACTTCGATCGTGTGCTTCAGCTTCTTGTCCAGCTTCGGGGTGGAATCCAGCTCCATAACATTGCCGTCCACGCGCGCCCGAACGAAGCCCTGCCGCCGAATCTGATCGAAAACATCCTCGTGCCTGCCCTTGCGCCCGGCGACCAGCGGCGCAAGCAGCGTCAGCCTTGTCCTGGCCGGCAGCGCAAGAAGCTGCTCCACGATCTCCTGCGCGGTCTGCCGCGTCACCGGCCGGGAACACTTCGGACAATGCTGATGCCCGATGTTGGCGAAAAGCAGGCGCAGGTAGTCGTGAATCTCGGTGCTCGTCGCCACGATCGAGCGCGGGTTCGATCCGGCCGTGCGCTGCTCGATGGAAATCGCCGGCGACAGCCCCTCGATCGTGTCAACCTCGGGCTTCTGCATTTGCTCGAGAAACTGCCGCGCGTACGCGGAAAGGCTTTCAACATAGCGCCGCTGCCCCTCCGCGTACAGGGTGTCGAACGCGAGCGACGACTTGCCGGACCCGCTCAAACCCGTGATGACCGTCAGGCGGTCCCGCGGAATCCGGACCGTGATGTTCTTCAAGTTGTGCTCGCGGGCGCCCGCTATGACAATCCAGTCCCTGCTCATAGCGGCGGCCGAATCGTCGCGCCCTTTGAAAGGCCTTGTCCATCAACTGCTTCGCGATGCGCCATTTTCCCTCCCTAATGCGAATTTTAGAGGCTTCCACGGCCGGCGGCGCCATGCAGGCCGTGCTGAAATCCCCGCCTCCAATCCTGCGCGCCTGCCGGATATTGCACGAAATTCGGCGTTGAGTTTTCCAGAAACCTTTCTTAAAGGCAATCTCATTCCGCGGATTCGGCGCTTGACACCCGGGTCGGAAAGATACAATCATTTCCGGAGAAAGCCGCGCTTGGCGGACTGTTTTACTGGGGCGGGCCGCGTTTTTCAATCTGCGCAGGGAGGACAAAGAATGCAGTGGTATTATGCGATCAACGGACACCAGTCCGGACCCGTGGAGCAGGATGAGATCGAATCCATGCTGCGCGAAGGCAGGCTGAAGCCTGATGATTTGGTGTGGAATACCGGCATGGGGAACCAGTGGGCCAAGGCATCGGCGGCGCCTGGGCTTGGCGTTCATGGCGCGGGCCTTCCGGGCGGCGCCGGGGCTGCTCCCGAGGCGCCGTGGTCCGACGCCGCCTCTTTCGAGAGCAGGACCTCGAATCGCGAACTGATGGCGCAGGCGCGGAACCGGCTTGACGGCAACTGGGGACTGGGCGTGCTCGCCATGCTGATTTGCGGCGGCATCAACCTGGCGAGCTCAATGCTTCCTTTTGCCGGGGGGGTGATTTCCCTGCTTGTGGGCGGCCCCATAGCTCTGGGCCTGGCGATTCTGTTCCTGGCCATAGCGCGTTCTGAAGGCGCGCAATTGGGAATGCTGTTTGACGGCTTCAGGCGGTTCGGCGACGCCCTTGGCGCCTACCTGCTGGTTGCCATTTTCACCTTGCTCTGGACCCTGCTGCTCATCGTTCCCGGAATCATTGCGGCCATTTCCTATTCGATGACGTATTTCATACTCCGCGACGATCATTCCGTTGGCCCGCTGGACGCCATCAGGCGCAGCAAAAAGATGATGCAGGGAAACAAGTGGAAATTTTTCTGCCTGCAATGGCGCTTTTTCTGGTGGACATTGCTGTGCGTCCTGACATGCGGAATCGGCTTCCTGTGGCTGCAACCCTACATCATGACCAGCTCGGCCCTTTTCTACGAGGACTTGAAACAGGGCCGTAATGAATGATACGTTGAATACGGCTTGTTCCGGCAAGGCTGCGCGCTCCCATCGAACCCGGGAAAGACGCCCTTCCGGAAACCGCATGGGAATCATGAAAACCTACGCCGACAGGGTCGCCACACTGCGCAAACGGTGCATCGAGCGAAAGAACCTTGCCTGGAAAGACACCGCCATCCCGCGCGCTGAAGCGCTGAGGAAATCGGCGCGCATCGAATCCTGGCAGGAGCGCCAGGGCCTGGCCACCCGCAACGTCCTATGCAAAACGGCTTTTGAAATAGACGACCTCGAGCTGCTTGCCGGCCGCCTGGCCCCGCGCAGCGCCGAAGCCTCGGACGAAGCCCTGTCGGATGCCCGCAAGCTGCTCGAGAAGCACCCGTGGGCGGGCGGACAGACCGGCCATTGCGAAATAGATTTCCGGCAGGTCTTCAAACTCGGAATCGACGGGCTGGCTGACAGCATCAAGGCCAGGATGCAAAACGCGCCGGGCGAGCGGCAGGATACATACCGCTCGTTCATTTCTGCCGTGGAAGGCCTTGCAGCGATGATAGAAAACGCGGCAAAATGCGCGCGATCCCGGATTCCCGAAAGCCGGCCGGAGCGGAAAAGGGAGCTGCGGCTGATTGCCGAGGCTTGCGAGCGGGTCGCCCACAAGCCGCCCGGCTCGTTCCGGGAAGCCATTCAGCTTCTCTGGCTGACCATACTCGCGATTCAGCACGGCGATTCGGTGAGCCTGGTGTCGCCCGGACACCTGGACCGGACCCTGGCCCCGTTTTACGATGCCGACATCGCATCCGGCCGCATTACCCGCGACGAGGCGCTGGCCCTGATCGAGAGCCTGTACCTGCTGCTCAACGAATTCATTTCCGACGGCCTGGCGATCGCGGTAATGGTCGGCGGCCGCGATGAGTCCGGGAACGATCTGACCAACGACCTGTCCTACCTCTGCCTGGAGGCTTTGCGCAGGACAAGGCTCGTGTATCCCACCGTTGGCATATGCTGGCATGAAGGCACCCCGACCAGGCTCGTGGACCTTGCAGTGGACTTGATATGCAGGGGCTGCTCCAACCCGGCATTTTTCAACGACGCGACGATCCAGCGCGGCCTCAAGGCGCTCGGCGTGCCCCCCGGCGACGCCTGCAACTACATCAACAGCACATGCGTGGAAATAACCCCGGTCGGGGCGAGCGGCGTCTGGGTTGCCAGCCCCTATTTCAACTTGTGCGGACTGCTGCTTGAAGAGATCGCCGCGGCGGCGAAGCGCCGGCCGGCAACATTCGAGGCGTTCAAGGCTCGGTACCTGAAGCGCCTCGGGGCTGCTGTGAAAGCGGCGGTGGAAGCGCAGAACGGGCTCCGTCATGCCAGAGAGCAGCGCGGGCGCAAGCCGCTGCAGAGCGTCTTCACCCGCGATTGCGTGGGCAGGGGAAAGGACATCGATGCCGGCGGCGCCCTCTACAACTGGGTTGAGTGTTCTTTCGTGGGCCTGGCCAACCTCGCGGATTCGCTGCTCGTGATAAGGGAGGAGCTTTTCAATTCGAAACGAATGACATTCCGGGATTTTCATGCCATCCTGGCCGATGATTTCAAGGACCACGAGGAAGACAGGCTTCGCTTCCTGAATGCCTTCCCTAAATACGGCCAGGACAATCCCGCGGTGGATTCCTTTTTCCCTGAAATAGCGGGATTCCTTGTCAAGACGTGCGGGCGATTCAGGATGCGCCCCGATGACAGCCCCTACGTTCCGGGCGCTTTCGTGTGGATCATGCATGAAATGCTCGGCCGCTCGACAGGGGCCACACCTGACGGCCGCAAGGCCGGAACGCCTTTCGCGGACGGCGCCGGCCCCGCCCAGGGCAGGGAGATCAAGGGCCCGACCGCGGCCATCCTCTCCGCCACAAGCTGGGATCACACCCCCTTGATCGGAGGCGTCGCGTTCAATATGAAATTCAGCGCCTCGCTCTTCAGCCGTTCCCCCGGAGCGCCGAACTCGCTGCGGGAGCTGGTCCTGACTTTTCTCAGGCGCGGCGGGTTCGAAACGCAGATAAACGTGGTGGACAGGAACACGCTGGAGGCGGCCCGGAAGAACCCCGAGAAATACAGGGACCTTGTCGTGCGCATTGGCGGCTACACTGACTATTTCACGCGTATATCCCGCGAGATGCAGGATGAGATCATACAAAGAACGGAATACGACCGCCTCTAGCCGGCCATGCGGCGCCGGAGCCTGGGCGGGATTGTTCAAACGCAATGGCGAACACAGGATTCCGCCATTTACAAGGAAGATGCAGCAAGTGACTAATTTAAAAGATCGTTCATTCGCCGGCGCCGTTCCGGCGTGCCTCGCGTTGCTCGCATCGCTCGCATCATATGCGGGCCAGCCCAGGTACGCGCACTCTATTCTCACACCGGCGATCATTTCCAGCGCCAGCGAATGCAGGGTCAGCCAGCCGGTGGCGATGACATTGACGCGAACTGCCTGCAACATGGGCCACGCCGTGGAGCACCGCTTCGACTGGGGCAACGGCGCCACCTCGGAATGGAGTTTCGCCGCATCGGACACCAACCAGTGGCTCGCCGCGGGGATGTTCGAAATCCGCGCCCAGGCGCGATGCACAAACGGTTTTATGCCAGTCACGTCGGACTGGTCCTCGGCATTCGGACTGACGGTGCGCGGCTTCGCCTCGGCCGGCCTGGACCGCGATGGAGACGGCATAGCCGATCCCTGCACGTATGACGCCGCGAGCGGCGCGTGGAATTATCTCTGCAGCGGCTCGGGCGCCGAGGGCGCCATCGCATGGGGCTGGGAAGAGGCGGAAGCGGTGCCGGGCGACTTCGACGGCGACGGCAAGGCCGATCCGGCCGTCTACCACCGCGACTCGGGCTGCTGGTATATTTACTATTCCAGCACTCTCGCCATGGGCGCCCTGACCTGGGGCAACATGTACGCCCGCCCCATGGCCGGCGACTTCAACGGCGACGGCCTGTCGGACCCTGCCGTCTACGAGCAGGACTCCGGGGAGTGGTACGTGTATCTGAACGGCCTCAACACGAGCATCGCGGTGCAATGGGGCTGGTACGAGGCGCGCCCGATACCGGCTGACTACGATGGCGACGGCAGCACCGACTTTGCCGTTTTCCATCGCGCGTCCGCCGCCTGGTACATTCTCCAGTCGGCGTCCGGCGCAATGCGCGCGGAAAACTGGGGCTGGAAAGACGCGCGCCCGGCCCCGGCCGATTACGACGGCGACGGCAGGGCCGACCTGGCCGTGTTCGACAAGGCTTCCGCCAACTGGTACATCCTGAACAGCGCATCCGCCTCAATGACGGTCGCGAACTGGGGC
>JAAZAB010000556.1 GCA_012514555.1 Lentisphaerota bacterium | reverse complement strand
GCCCGCCGGTCGTGCTCTGCCCGGCCTGGCCCTGCAACACGCCGCCCTTGATCAAGTCGCGCACCTTCGATTCGGACAGGATGCTTACTTCAAGGCTGTTGGGGCCGGCCTCATAGCCCGCGATCAGAAAGCGGAAATGTTCGGGCGCATCCCTGCGGTCCTTGAAATCGCGCTCGCGCAGGCGAAAGCAGAGAAACGCGCGAGCCCCGACTCGCGTTGAAAAACCTTCGTAAAGCGAGCAGTCGAGGCCGCCCGTGCCGGAGCGCCTGTTAAGGCCGGTCAGGAACACGATATCGTACCACCCGTTTGTGCGGGCAAAAAAAGCAGCCCGGCTTTGATCGCCGCCCGCGTCCGGCTCCGAGCGCCAGTCTCCGAGCAGCGCGGTATCCGCCTCAACATGTTCGCTCGGGAGCGGATTTTCGAATTCGGGCACGCAGGCCCCGAGCAGGAGTGCGGCGGAAAACAGCGGCAGCAGCGAGAGGTTTTTCATTACACACCTTCCTTTCCCGCGGATTTACTCCTTCATTGGTGTTTTTTTACAGCGACTTGCGCGCAAAGTCAAGAATTCCGTTGAACCCGGATTCTGCGATTGAAAAATGAACATCTTTTACAACCGCTCACCCGTACTTTTTCGCGCATGGTAATTCAAACGCAATGCAGTTGTAAAAGCCCGATGGTTTGCCGGTTATAAGCATCGTTCATTTTTCAAACGCAAAATCCGGGATTATTCGTTGTGCGGAATGTCCGGGTGCCGTAACCTGTGCCGTCATGAACCGCTTTTGCAGGATAGAACAGCTCCTGGGCACGCAGGCGCTCGAACGCCTTCGCGCCGCGCGCGTTGCGGTGTTCGGGCTGGGCGCGGTGGGCTCGTACGCCGTGGAGGCGCTCGCGCGCGCCGGCGTGGGGTATCTCATGCTGGTTGACTGCGACGTGATACGCCGCAGCAACTTCAACCGCCAGCTTTACGCCCTTGAATCCACGCTCGGCAAAACCAAGGTGGAAGCTGCCTGCGCCCGTGTGCGCGACATCAATCCCGGCTGCGTCGTGGACGGGCGCCACGTGTTCGTGGACGGCGCGGTCGCCCGTGCGCTCGCGGCGCCTCCGCTCGACGTAGTTGTGGACGCGATAGACAGCGTGTCGCCCAAGGTTGAGCTGATCGCGGCGGCCGTGATGGCCGGACTGCCCGTTGTATCCAGCATGGGCGCGGCAACCAGGACCGATCCCGCCCTGGCGCGGGCCGGCGACCTTGCGGAAACTCAAATGTGCCCGCTTGCGCGGTTCATACGGAAGCGTCTGCGCAAGCGCGGCATCGAGCAGGGCGTTCGCTGCATCTACTCGACTGAGCCGGCTCGCAACCGCCGCCCGCCCGCGGGCCCGGACCCCGAGCCGGACACGTTCGAGCGCGGCCGGCCGCGCAAGCCCATAGGCAGCCTTCCCTATATGACCGGCATATTCGGCCTGCTCGCGGCTTACGAGGCGCTCCGTATTCTCGTCCCGCTCACGCCGCGGGACGGGAATGCCGCAAGCGGATAGACCGGGGCGCCCGGCGCGCGCGGGGCAGATTGCCCTGCCACCCGGCGCAATGCCGGAAGGAGGAACAAACAATGGCAATTTTATACGCGCTGTGCAGCCTGCTGTTTGCGGCGTTCAATGACCTTGCGTTCAAGTTATATGCGAGAAAATCCCGGGCGCGCGGCCTCTACTTTGCCATGATCGGGCTGGCCTGGGCCGCGCTGCTCTTGCCGGCGACCCGGACCTGCTGGGATTTCTCCCGGACAACTTTAGCGTGGGGGATCATCTCCGGCTTTTTTTCCGTGGCGGCCAACCTTCTGCTCATAGAAGCCATGGCCCGCGAAGAGGCCGGCATCTGCGCCACGATCTACCGCCTCAACCTGGTGGCCGTGGTCATCGGCGCGGCGGCGCTGCTGGGAGAGGAGCTGAATGCCATCAAGTTCGCGGGCATTGCCATGGCCGCGGCAGCGGTTTTTCTCTTCGCAAACGGCGAAGGGCGGCGCCCGGAGTCCGGGCGACGGCGTTACCTTGGAATCGCGCTGGTGCTGGCAGCGGCGCTGTTCCGGGCGGCAATGGGCTTGAGCTACAAGTACGCGTTCCTGCACAATGCCGACCGCATGGGCATCATACTGCTCAACAGCTTCTGCTGGATTGCCGGGGGGCTGCTTTACACCCTGCTGCGCGAGCCCCGGGGGCTGACTTTGACTCGCTCGTTCTGGGGCTACGGGCTTGTTTCGGGCGCGCTCGTGACGGGCATTGTCCTGTTCATGGCATTGTCGCTGCAGTACGGGGACGCGGCCGGTGCTGCCGATCGCCCAGATGAGCTTCATCGCCACGGCGCTTCTCGGCGTTGCCTTTCTTCACGAATCGCTGAAGAAGCGCAAGGTGCTGGGAATGCTTTTCGGCACACTGGCAATCCTGCTGCTGTCATGCGGATAGCCCGGAGGGTGGCTGCTTGCTGACCAGGCAGAGCCGGGGCCGGGGCCGTTTTCGTACATTCGTCCTGTTTATTTCGGCGGCCGGGGCCGGCCGCCCTCCAAGGGGAACGTGAAAGCGCGCCGCACAGCGGCGCGGCTACACTGCCGGAGCGGCCGGGACGGCCGCGCTCCCAGGAGACCGCGAAATCGCGCCACGGCGTGGCGCGATTAGCCGCGCTTACGGAGGCATATCCCAGGAAAGGAAGCGAGGACGAGGGACGAGGACGAGGACAAGGACGAGAAAAAGGACGAGAAGGAGGACGGGAATGGATCGGCGGAGATTGATATTGCCCACGTGGGGGGCTAAGGCTAGAATGGCACGAACGTCCTGAAACCGTGCAGGAGGTTTTCAATGTTCTCCCGAACGAGCATTGCCGCGCATTTGATCCTTCTGATCATTCCCATTACCGCAATCATATTTTCAGGCATCTTCGGCTACAGCTACTGGGAATCGCTGCGGCTTGCCCAGAAAGACATCCGCACATCCGCCGACCGCCTTGCGGACGCCACGGTGAACAAGATCGAATCGAAGCTTGTCGCGGCCCAGAAAGTCTCCCGCTCCCTTGCCACGTTTGCGGAATGTGAAGGGCGCGGCGCGGACGAGATTCACAGGTTTCTCAAGGCCACTATCTCGGACAATCCGGAAATCTACGGCGCGGCTGTCGGCTTCGAAACCAACAGCCTGGAGAAGGATCTGAAATACTTCTGCCCCTATTACTGCAACCGTAGCAACCAGGTAGAGTACGCCGACCTCGGTACCGACAAGTACGACTATCCCGGCTGGGAGTGGTTCAGCCTGCCCAGGGCGGCCGGCGTTCCCGCGTGGTCGGAGCCATACTTTGACGAAGGCGCGGGCAACGTCCTTATGACCACCTACTCGACCCCTTTCTTCCGCAGCGAGGGCAGCAGCCGCCGGTTTCTCGGCGTGGCGACGGCCGATCTCTCGCTCGCAGCCATCCAGGAACAGCTCCGGAACATACGCATCTATGAAAGCGGGTACGCCTTTCTCATCTCGGAAAAAGGCCGTTTCATCGCGCATCCGGACAAGGCGCTTTTCGACAAGAACAGCATCCCGATCCTTGGCGAAGCGGGGCGCCGCATGATCGCGGGCGAAACCGGGTTCGAGGGCTATTCATGCCGGCGCCTCGGACAGGAGTGCATCCTTTCCTTCAAACCGGTTGCGGCCAACGGCTGGTCCCTGGGAATCGTGTTTCCAAAAAGCGAATACCTGGCGGACCTGCACCGAATGGCGAAAAACCTCCTGATCACGGCCGCCGCGGGCTTTGCGGCGCTGCTCGTCCTGCTCATGCTGACGGCGCGCGGCATCAGCCGCCCGATAGAGGGTCTCACCACGGCCGCGGAGGCCGTCGCCCAGGGCCGCATCCGCCGCGCCGAGCAGATCGCGCTCTCGCACGAAAAGCTGCTGCGCGTCCCGGAGGGCGTAAAGGCGCGCAATGAAGTGGTGCGCCTGCACCAGGCCATTTCAGGCATGGTCCGCAGCCTTGACTCCCTGCTGTCGCAGGTTGTGAACTCCAGCGAGAACGTGAGCAAGTCGGCCCAGCGCCTGGACGAATCGGGCCGCCAGCTCGAGGCCACGGTCACCGAGCAGGCGGCGTCCACCAACCAGGTGAACGCGACGAGCAAGGAAATCTCGGCCACATCGCGCGACCTTGCGAACACCATGCAGCAGGTAAGCGCCGTGGCCTCCGACGCCGCCGGCCTGGCCGGGGAAGGCATGCGCTCGCTCGCCGAGGTGCGCAGCGCCATGCAGTCGCTGCTGGACGCCACGTCTGAAATCGCGGGCAAGCTATCGCTGATCAGCGAAACAACCGCCACCATAACGCAGGTGATCACTACCATCACCAAGGTGGCGAACCAGACCAACCTGCTCTCGCTCAACGCCGCCATCGAGGCCGAGAAGGCCGGCCAGTACGGGCGCGGCTTCTCGGTCGTGGCCCAGGAAATCCGGAGGCTCGCCGAGCAGACCGCGATCTCGACCCTCGATATAGAGGCCATGATCGGCGAAATGCGCTCGGCCGTTTCCGACGGCGTCTCCGCGGTCGGCCGCTACACGGACCAGGCCCGCGAGAGCTCCGAAAAGGTCGTCCAGATCAGCGAGAGGCTCGGCCGGCTCATCGAGCAGACCGGCCGGCTCGGCGCCCAGTTCGGCGACGTCAACGAGGGCATGCAGGTCCAGTCGCAGAGCGCGGCCCAGATCAGCGAGGCCATGCACCAGCTCAACGAGACGGCGCGGCTGACCAAGGCCACGCTTGCCGGCTTCAAAAAAATCACTGAACAGCTCAACGACACCGTGTCCGGACTCCAGGGCGAAATCTCCCGCTTCACCGTCCGGTGACCCCATGCTGCTCCTGCTCTTCCAGATTGCCGGCGATTGTTTCGGGCTCGACGCGGACAGGGTAATCGAGGTCGTCCCGCTCGTCGGGCTGCGCGCGCTGCCGCGCGCGCCCGCGCACGTGGCCGGGCTCATGAACTACCGCGGCATCGCGACCCCGGTGGTGGACCTCGCGGCGCTTCTGACCGGCCATGGCGCCAGGAATCACATGAGCACCCGGATAATCGTCGTCCCTTTCAAGGGCCCCGACGGCACGGATCGCCCGCTCGGGCTGATGGCCGAACGGGTAACGGAAACGCGCTCGTTCAAACAGGGCGACCTGCTTCCGGCAGGAGTGGACGTCAAGGACGCGCCGTGCCTGGGCGAGGTTGTTATGGACCCGCGCGGCGGCGGCATGGTCCAGCGTGTGCGCGTTGACGCCCTGCTGCCGGCAGAGGTCCGGGAAACCCTGTTCAAGCTTGCCGGGAACGCCGAAAATGCCTGAGGCGGCCATTCTCGAACTGATCCGGGCCCGGCTCGGCCTCGACGCAGCCTCGATCGGAGCGGACTGCGTTCTGCGCGCCATTGAACGCCGCATGAAACTGACCTGCCGGGCGGATTCCGCGGAATACGGCGCCTTTGCAGCCGAATCGCCCGGGGAACTCGACGCGCTGATCGATGAGCTTGTCGTGCCCGAAACGTGGTTCTTTCGCGACCGCGAACCCTTTCGCCTCCTCGCCAGGGTCGCCGCCGAAAAGTGGCGGACCGCGCCCCGCGTCCGCGTCCTCTCGGCGCCCTGCTCCACCGGCGAGGAAGCCTACTCCATTGCCATAACCCTGGCGGAGTCCGGGCTCCGGGCCGACCGCATGCGCGTGGATGCCGCGGACATAAGCGCTCGCGCGCTCGACGCGGCGCGCGGCGGCTTGTACGGCCCGGCATCGTTCCGCGGACATGCGCTCGAGCGACACGCACGCTGGTTCGAACCCGCGGACAAGGGTATGCGCGTTCGCCCGGCGGCGGCGGACTGCGTGCGCTTTTTCAAAGCCAATATAGCCGATCCGGCCTTCGGCGCCAACGAGCCGCCATACCACGCCATTTTCTGCCGCAACCTTCTCATCTACCTCACTGCGGAGGCGCGGGCGCGCGTGCTGGCCAATATGGACCGGCTCCTCATGCCGGGCGGACTGCTCGTTTGCGGCCATGCCGAGATGGGCATTGTCCGCGCGCTTGGCCATCCATTCGCGCCCCAGCCCGGAGCGTTCGCATGCTTCAAGCCCGAGCGCGGCAGCCGGGCGCGCCCGGCCCCGGAACCCCCGATGCTTCCCGCAGCGACGCCGGCAAATGCGCGTGACAAAATACCCGGGCCTCGCGAAAAGCAGCAGGCCCGGGGAAACGCGAGCCGGAAGCCTGCGCCGGAGGCGGCGCCGCAGCAGCCTTCGCTTGAACGCATACGCGCGCTTGCGGACCAGGGACATCTTGCCCAGGCGCGGAGAATATGCCTCGATTTCATTGCGGCCAATCCGCCGGACCCGGAAGCCTTCTTCCTTCTCGGCCTCATTCACGAGGCTGCCGGACACCCGGACGAGGCGGAAGAAGCGTATGGAAAAGCCCTTTACCTCGCTCCGGCGCACGTCCAAACCCTGGTCAACCTTTTGCTCCTTTGCGAACGGCGCGGCGCAAAGGATCAGGCCCGAGTCCTGCGCAAGCGAATAGAGAGGATAGAGGGGAGAGGAAGCAGGAGAGAGGGGAGAGGAGAGAGGGGATAGGATATAGGGGAGAGGGGAGAGGGGAAGTCGCCACAGAGGGCACAGAGATCACGGAGGGAGAGGGGAGGGGAAAAGTTTTGAGTTTTGGGTTTTGAGTTGGGAGAGAAGGAGGGGATAGGGTTCGGGGTTTTAAAGAGAATATCCAATATTCAACATGAATGTCCAATGTCCAAGTTCGAGGACGAGGACGAGGACGAG
>JAAZAB010000555.1 GCA_012514555.1 Lentisphaerota bacterium | reverse complement strand
GATAGGCGTAACCCTCGCGGGCCTCGGTCAGCAGCACGTAGGCCGCGCCCAGGTGCTTCTCGACGCACTCGATGCAGCTCGGTCGGCTCGGCGTGTAAGCCCGGCGCGGCACGACCAGCGGCGGACAGTTGCCGCACTTCTTTGCTTTCGGGATCAGGGTCTCGGTCATCGTCAGGTCCTCCAATGGTTATGGCGCGAGCACGAATGTCAGCGCGAATTGATACCAGGCGTCAAAGTGGTAGAGCGGATCGTTGGTCGAGGCGGTGATATACAGCGTGTGCGGGCCGGGGTTGAGCACCACCTGTTGCGGGGGCGGCGGATCGGAAACCACCGGTGCCATAGGCTCGCAACCCAGCCCGCCGCCCGGTGCATGGGCCGAGCCGACCAGACCGCCGTCAACGTAGAGGCTCATCACGTCGTAGCCTGGGTCCTGCACCTCGCCCACGCCTGACCAGTTCACCGTCATGAGCATCGCTTTAGGAACTGTGATCTCGCACGTGGCTGTCGCATTCTGCGTGTAGGGGTTGTGGTTGCGGCAGTTGTTGTCGTCCTCCCAGTCCAGCCGGAGCCCCAGCCCGTCGCTCAGAACCGTCCACGGGCTGGCCGACACATCATCCGGGTTGTCGTAGGCGCGATAGGCCCCGTCCTGCCCGCCGTCGATGAATCCCTGGTCGGTGAACGACCAGCGTCGTGAGAACTCGATACAGCAGGCCGGACAGGTCTCCTCGGCGTTGTAGACGGCCGACTTGCCGCCCAGGAGCACGCCGCGCTTCCCGCCCTCGATCACCACCGATTTGCCGGGTGCGCCCATCTCATCATCCTCCCGACCCGGAGCCGGACGTTTCGCAGGCTTCCTGATCGACCATCTCGTTGATCCAGCCGAGGACGAGCTGTTCGCCGCCGGAACCGTCGTCCTCGTAGTGGGCATAGCCGAATGTCGCGGCGATCATCTGGCCGATGGACGGACGCTTCCATTTGTGGGGCGACGCGGTCGGGTCCACACCACTCTCCAGCGATTCCCCAGTCTCCACGTCATAGACCTCGTAGGTCCAGGACGCCGGGTACGACTCGTCGCCCTGCGACCCGCCGGTCTGCGACAGGGTCACCGGAAAGACGTGGAGCGGGATCGGCTTTCCCAGCCGTACAACCGCCCACTGCACGCCCGTGCCGCCGACGCGCCACAGGATTCCGGCGGAGCCCCGGCGATTGACCTCCAGGTTGGCCGTCGTGCTGCCCGCGATCTCGGCGAAACGCGGTTCCTCGGTCTCGTCGACCACGTTCAGCTTGACCGCGCAGACCCCGGCGGTGAACGCCCGCCCGATCTTGCCGCTGGCGATGGGTTCGGCCAGGACAACGAACCGGCCCTCGTGTGTGTCGGTGGCTGGCGAGACGCACGCGAGCGCCATGCGGTTCTTGAACTCCTCCTCGTTGTACGAAGGGTCGATCACCGGACCATCCACTCCCAGCACCTCGAACCGCTGCCGGTCCGCACCGGAATCGTTGCGCACGAGGACGATGCTGGCCTGTGCGAACGCGGGCTGTGACCCCTGGCCGATGTGTCCGGCGCCGAAGAAGGTGACGCGAAAAGCGTTTTCACAAAACCGCTGGTTGCGCTGATTGCAGATCATGCCGGCGATGGTCCCGGCTGGATGGAGTCCCGTGAAGGAAGGTTGATCGCGACGCTTCAGTCGGCCGGAGTGCCTTTCGACGCCTGCGGCTGCGGAGATGACCTTTCCCCCTACAAGGTGGCTATTTTCCTCAGTAACAAGGGCTTCAAGTTCGAGGAACGGATCCGAAACGTCGAGGATTTTATCCGCGCCGGAGGCAAAGCCCTGTTTTTTTGCGAAGCGCCTTCGCCTGCGATATACGATCTCCTGGCCGTGGTTCCCAAGGGGACGGTGAAGCCGGAGCCGGCCAGGCAGCTGGAAAAAATCTGTTTTACGAAAGGCGATCGCCGGGCGCTCCCAGGTCTTCCGCAAGAAATTCTTTTGGAGCGTTTTATCTGGCAGCGGCCGGCCGCCATGTCGATTCTGTCACACGTGGAGGCCAAAACAGAGGGCGCGGCCATTGGCAAATGGCAGGATGCGGCGAATCAGGATGCCGGTTATCCGGCCATCATTCTGTCTCCGCACGGCGCGTTTATCACCCAGGCCTTTTTCTTCAGGATTAACGAGGATACGGTCATGGCCATGATGGCGCTGCTGGGACATTTTGTGCCCAATCTCTGGGAGGATGCGACAAGGAATGTCGTTGCGGCCGGGGTGGGAGATCTGTCCTATTATCATCCGCTGGACGAGGTCGAGAAGCGTATTGCGGAACGCGAGGCAAAGGGGCAAGCCCTGTCAAAGTCCAAAGCCCTCCTCGTGGAATCCAAGGCCTTGATGGGAAAGGCCTTAAAAGCCGTCGGCCGGAATCCCGTCAAAGGCTACGCCTTGGCGAGACAAGCGAAGGAAGCCGCCGAAAATGCCTATTTTTACTCGTTTCCCTCCAAAGCCGGCGAGCTTCGCGGAATTTATATCGGCGGTCACGGGGGCCATGAATGGGAACAGATTGTCCGCGTGGCGAAAGAGAACGGGTTTAATGCTGTTTTCCCCTGTGCGCCTGGCATCCGGGAGGTTTTAAGGGAAGTGGGCCAGCCGTCCACGCGCGGCACATTCGGGGAGGCGTTTGCGGCCCTCAGCAACCGGATAGAAATCGCGCACCAATACGGCATGGCCTTTCATATCGAAAACGGGTTTTCCCTGTACGAGCCCCCCATGGATCGGGCGGCCAACAGCCAGGGACAGAAAGGACGGGACTGCAAAAACCCGGAAGAGGCACGCTGGCCGTGTTTCAGCTCAACGCGCAATCGCGACATCATGAAGCGGCATTTATCGCGCTGCGCAGAACTATTTGACGTGGATGGCCTTGACCTGGACGGCGCCCGGTATGCCAGCGAGAACCAATGCTATTGCGAGCTGTGCAAGGAGAACTTCGAGAGGGATGCGAAGGTCACCCTTGCGAACTGGCCGGACGACGTTCTTGCGGCGCCGCACCGCGACGCCTTTCAGAAATGGAGGATCGACCTTGTGACCTCGCTCCTGGCGGACGAAATCGTGCCCGCTGTCAAAAAAATCAAGCCCTGGGTTATGATTTCCACGTGCGCAAGGGACGAGGGCTTGGGTGTCGGGCAGGATAACCGGGCCTGGCTCGAACAAGGCATTGTGGATTTTGTGCACCTGATGAATTATATCCATAACCTGGAGCTGTTCAAAAGAAAGTCCGCGAAGCTGATTGCCTGGGGAGACGGAGGCCCTTCCCAGGTCTGCGTCATGGGGAACGTGCTCCCCTCTCCGGTGAAGCTGGTGGATTTTGTCGAGGCAACCCGAAGCCTGGGCGCCGACGGGTTTACGCTGTATGCCTATTCCGGCACCGAGTTTGACGAGGTCCTTTTGGCGGCCTTAAGGAAGGGGATCACCCGCGAAGACACCGTCCCCGCTTATCTTAACCCGGAAGTCCGGTTTGACTTTAAGGGGCTGGCGCCCTCGTTTCCGAGGGTGGCGTTTCGCGAAAGCCAGCCCATTTCGGTTAACGTCACGCTTTCAACCCAGTCCAACGGTCGCAAGCCGATCGGACGGGCGAAAGGCCGGATCGAGCTGGAAACCGTCTCCGGAGAAAGGGTGGCCGCGCTGTCTGAAATCGAGGCGTCTCCGGAACACCCGGCCGCGCTTTCCGTTACGCTGCCCCCCCTAACAAAAGGCATTTACCGGATGGCGGTCCATGGGACCCTGACCTTCAAGGATAACTCAACGAGAGCGTTCGCGGCCAGGAGCCGGTTCATTCACGTCCAGGACATGGCCAAACTGATGACCGACGACTTGTCGGCGCTGTCCTTTCTTCTGGAAAACCCGACGTCAAAAAAAACAGGGCCGGGCACGCCTTAGCGCTTCTTCCGCATTGACCCTCGCCAATCCCGAACTGGATTACAGCCTGGAGCCCGGAGAAACGAAACGGGTCTCGTTTGCTCTTTCCGGGTTCGATCTTTCGGCCCTTAGCCATTCGGATGTGGAGCTGGTCTTATCCGACGGGGAAGAAGAGGCCCGGTATTCCGCAACGCTTGAGCTGCTGCCGTGCCGCTACCGGGCCGCTCCCGCGGCCATTGACGGAGATCTCCAGGAATGGAAGCGGGCGGATCCCTGCGTGGTTCTTGACCAGCGGGCCCTGGTCTATCCTGACGGTTCCACGTGGAAGGGGCCGGATGATTTAAGCGTCAGGGCCTGGCTGGGATGGGACAAGGATTTTTTTTATTTTGCCGCGGAAGTTAAGGATCAGGGAGAGGGCCTCTGGAATGGAGATGGCCTTGAGATGGCGTTTTCCGCGTCCGGCGCCGGGGACGACTATTCCGACGTTTCGCTTTCCCTGTCCGAACCGGGAAGCCCACGGCTTTATCGGTATCGAGGAGGAAAGAATTCGGGGTTAAAGCCGGGCGTGATCAACGAAGCGCCGCTCGTTATCACG
>JAAZAB010000554.1 GCA_012514555.1 Lentisphaerota bacterium | reverse complement strand
TGAGCGCGGTGACGCTGGAGGGATAGGCGCTGACGCCTTCCTCGACGACCCTGTGATCGCCTACGAACACGGCCACGCGCTTGCGCGCGGCCGAAGGCCGGGCTTCCTGCCGGAGCGCCGCGTAGCGGGCCGCGATTTCCTCGAGGTATCCGAGGCTGCGGCGCGGCTTGGTCAGGGCGTCAAGGCGCTCATAGGCCTTGAGCACGGCGGCTTCCGTAACGGGCTGGATGCCGGAGAGAGTTTTCGCGACTTGGATTTCGGCGGGTGTTGTCATGGATTTGAAGCCTTTTCATCATTCGACAGGTTTGTTGCCAGGCTGCCCTTGATGACGAGCGGAATGCCTGCCACGAGCAGGACCACTGCGTCCGCCGCGGCGGCAAGGGCCTGGTTGAGCCAGCCCGCGTAATCCCTGAAACTGCGCCCCAGTTCGGACTCCGGGACAATGCCCATGCCGACCTCGTTGCTGACAATCACGACGCGGCGCGCTGCGCGGCTGAGCGCAAGAAGGAGTTCGCCGCGCCGGCGTTCCCAGGCGCCGGCGCCTTCCTTGAGAAGTACGTTGGTCAGCCAGAGCGTGGCGCAATCCATGAGCACGCCGTCGCATTCGGGCGCGCCGGACTCGATGGCTCGCGCCGCCTCGAGGGGGGCTTCGATGGTGGTCCAGCGCGGGCCGCGGGCCTTGCGGTGGCGCGCAACGCGCTCGGCCATCTCCTTGTCGAGCGCCTCGGCCGTGGCCAGGTAGAGGGGCCGGGCGAACTCGCGCTCAGCCGTCTTTTTCGCGAATTCGCTCTTGCCGCTGCGCGCGCCGCCCAGGACCAGCATGACGCGGGGATGGACATTCGCGGTCATGATGCGCTCCCGTTCCGGGCTGCCGCGCCCAGGATTCGTTCCAGGGATGTGCGCGCCATGACGAACTCGAACACCTCCGCGGTGACCACGCCTCGGAACGCGCGAAGGGCGTCGAGGGTCGTGTCGAAGACCTCCGGAGACAGAGCGTCTAGTGACAGGTGATCGCGGCCTTGGCAGAAGCCGTGGAAATGGACGACCCGACAGCGGCTGAGATACTGCGCCAGGTGCGCCGCGACATCGGCGCCGGACATCCAGAGGTGGCCGAAGTCTATGCAAACACCAAGGCCGAACCGCTCCAGCCATGACTCGCACCATTCGAAGGGGAATCCGAGGTTTTCGAGGCAAAGCCGCCCGCAATCCGGAGCGGCCGCCGCGATGCGTTCGAGGGCCTGGCCCGCGTCTTTCTGCCATTGCGCGCGGCGGTCGGGCGGATCGTCCCCTGCAATGCCGTCCGCGTGCAGAATCCAGGCCCAGGGTTTCAGCGGGGCCGTCAGCTCAAAAATACGGATTGCCTGGTCTGCCAGGGCGTCGCGCTCGGCCTTCGAGGGCGCGCCGAGCTTTCTATCGATGGGCAGGTGGATCGTATAAGTAAGGTCCCATTCAGCGGCCAGGGCGGCCAATTCTGCGATCGTCCCGGCATCCGGCAGGTTGGAGACGTCGCCGGACTCGAACAGGACAACCTCGATATCGTCAACGGCCGGCGCCAGGTTCCTGGCGTTGGTTGCCAAGTCCGCCGGATAGACGTACGACGGCAGCCCGAGCCGGAATCCGAAGCGCCGCTTCGCTTTGGGAAGGCCGGGAAGCGCTTCTGTGGCGGTCAATTGCATGAAAGGGGAGAATAGCGCGCTCCCCGTTTTCTTCAAGCGCCGAATGCGCCAGGCCGTTACCACTGGGAATTGAAAAGCTTGATCAGGCTGCTCTCATGTGTGTGGCAGGCCGTGCGCTGCGGCTCCCCTTTTTTTTCGGCCCGGTACCGCACTTCCAGGCGATAGGGCGGATTGACCGCCGGATGGCGAAAGGAAGCGGGCGAATCCAACAGCTTGCGAACTGCCAGCGCTGCCCCTTCGCGGAGGCGGCGGCAGGCTTCAAAATGCGAGCAGTGGATCGCGTCCAGCTTGGCCGCGCGGTATTCGCCGGTGGTCAGATGATCCAGGCCGTCTTCCTTCAACCCACGCTTGACGCCGACTCCCACCACGCCGGGCGTAAGCGCCTCGGCCTCGCGTGCAAAAGCCTCCTCGCCACCGGCAAAAATGCAGGGCACTCCCAGCTCCAGTCCGAAAAGCGCCATCTCCCCATATTCGCCCACGGAAAGGCCATTCACGGAAATGTCGATGCGGTCGAACCATTCCGTATGGGTGATGTGCGAGAAAGGCGTGCCGGCCTTGGCGTGGCCGCCCACAAAAGCGATCCCGTCAAAGGATGAATCCATGTGGAATGGATATGGCACATTTCCGCGCAGGAGCAGGGCCCGCGGATGGAGAAGGAGCGGGTCAATGCCGCCGGCCCCGTGGCCGTCTGCGACCAGGAACTCCGCCGCTCCGCCCGCAATAAGTCCGTCGATGACAGCATTGACCTCCTCTGTCAGTATCTTCATCCCTTTCTCGTACCATCTGCCCTCAGGCGTAACCCAGTCGTCGTGGTTCAGAATGCCGGCGCAACCTTCCATGTCGGTCATGATGAATATTTTTTTCATTCAGCCCCTTTCGTAACTATTCAGGTGCCAGTGTTCAGGAAATCAAGAACGGCGGTAACAACTCAAGTAGTCAGAAGACAGAATTCAGAATCCAGAAGAATCAGCCATGCAATTCCATTCTGACTTCTGAATTCTGGCTCCTGAAGTATTAAAAAACACCATGGCAGCGCCATTCGATCATTTACAAACAGATAAATGTAGCGTAGCCAAAATCCAAGAGGTTGTTACCTTGTACACGTCCAGGCAATGTCGTGAGGCGCCTTTTCGTCGTCCCAAACAAAGTTGCCCGATTTCGGCGGCGACTTTCTCGTCTTGCGCGGCTCGGGTGTGCCGTTATCGTCCTTCATATCCGGTCCCACGCTGTACAGGACAAATCCGGTTTCATTCTTACGATACACCAGCGCTTGCCCGGTGAATGGATCAACTGGAATCACGTCCAGGAATTCGGGCGCCAGCTTGTTCAGCGTGTCCGGATAAGCGCCGTTCTTCTGGTTAAAGAAAAAGCCAGTTCTTTTCTCTGAGGCTCCTGCAAAACCTTTGCGGATGGCGATCCCGACGCGCTTCGCGGTCGGGACGTCCCTCCCATTCCAAGAATCAGCGTTTATCGACGAATCGGGAGGGTCTGCGGCCTCGCGGACCGTTTGTGACCGGAAGGTTTTGCATGAGCCTCCTCTTTTTCCTGAATTCCTGATTTCCAGATTCTTTCTTCTTCGGCTGCCGGCAACCCCCATCCCCTGTAACACGAAAGACTTTTCTTCGATCTGGAGGGCGACGGGCCTCCGTCGCCGCACTCCCGGCGGCCGAGGCCGTCCGCCCTCCAAGCTGGAATGTGAAGACCTTCGATCTAAGTTTCTTGTCTGTTTGCTCCGCCGGCCCCCGGCGGTGGTTTCGCTGAGTAGTCACGTTTTGCTTTGTGCTCTTCGCTGTCAAATATGAATGGAGCAAGTCCCTGGTGGCCACTAAAATTACTGAGAATTTAGGTTGATAAGAGACAACGCGTGTCCTATGTTGTCCGCTCTTCGGCTGGCCAGTACAAGCCGCGAGTCAAGCAGGGAGAGATGCAGCTTACAGTTCGAAATGTGGCGGAGTTTCTTAGCGTTTCGGAAAAAACCATCTACCGCATG
>JAAZAB010000553.1 GCA_012514555.1 Lentisphaerota bacterium | reverse complement strand
CCGATTCGATCAAAGCGTCGAGATCGCTCCACTCCGCCAGATGAACCGGCGCCGCCGCCACCGGCGTCAGGAAACCGAGCAGCGCCGCAATCAGGCATGGGAGCTCAAGTTTTTTCGCGCTGGGCATAATTAATGGCAACCGTGCGCGGCCATGTTTGCTCGCTCACCACCCGCCGGCCGCGTGCGGGTCGTGAGCGAACGGGACACTAGTCCTCGTATACGCGTATCTTGCGCATGGAGGCGAGGCAATGACAAGCGCTTAATATATTTTGTTGCAATTCAGACACTTTTCTCCTTTAGCTCTCCCTCTCGCCCGCTTTTCATCCAAATTTCATCATCCGCCTTCTCGATTCACAGCCTGCGGCGATTTTCTTGCCGCGCCCTGCCGCTCTTTCCCTGTTCCCCCCTGTTTTCGGGTTCTCTTCGCCGTTTCGGGGCACAATTATCCTGTCCGGCGGGGCTTGGCTCCGTCGTCGGCGCTTCGGGCTTCGGTTTCGGCGTCTATCCCTAGGGTCCCGGCATACCCATCATGCGGCCCAGCATCTTAGAGAGTTCCCTCAGTCTCATCCTGAGTCTTTCCCTAGCCTCTTCCGGCACGTCGAGCACCATCGCGGTGTACTCATAGGTCGAGAACCATCCGTAGTACTGCCCCTTGACCACCATTATGTACGAGGCCACCGGCTTGAGCCTCTCGGCCATGCGGGGTTTGGTGGTCTTGTTGAGGTGTTTTTTCCCTGTCCTGAAGAAGTGCATCTGCAGCAGCGAGTAGGTCAGCAGTGTCATGACCACCTGATGAGTGACCAGATTGAAGTTGGTGGACTTGAACTGTGCTATGTCCCAGAAACATTTGATGTGGCGGTGCCTCTCCTCGATGCATGTCCGCAGTTTGTAGTGCAGAAGCATCTCCACCGCCCCCATGTCCCGGCAGGTGCTCATCACCGCCCAGGAGCCCCGCGCCGCGGGATCGCGGCTCTCGGTGCATATGGCGACGTTCATCGGCACAGCGCAGCCCTCGAAGCTGGTGACGCCCTCCGCCTTGGCCACCCAGAGCTCCCTGGATTTGGCCGGCGCCGCCTCCGGCTCTCCGCGGTTGGCTTCGGCTCCGCCATCGTCCTCGCCGGGGAGATACCTGTGCCACTCCGTGTCCTCGAAGGAGCACAACCCCGCGGCGTCTTTATAGACATGCATGTTGCGTTTGACACCTATGGTGACGTCGATCCCGTAGACGCTTTTGGCGTTGCCGACGCTCTCCGCGTCTATGAAGCCCCGATCAAGGATGAGCCTCTTGATGACGCCTGTCCCCATCTCGCCGACGAAGTTGTCCACCATGCTCCATAGTATGGGGGACTCGTGGGCGTTGCCCGGCACGAGAGCTATGGCGGCGTAGGTGAAGAACGAGCCCTCAAGGTCGGTGTGGATCAGACTAACGAGCTTGTAGCAGCGCCTCCAGGCGCATCGAGCCGCTTTCGCGGGATCCATCCGCTTTAGCTCCTTCGAGCTGACGGGATGGTTGTTCTCGTCGAAAAGAAGGCGCGCGCTGCCCTCGTACTTGTCGTTGTCGGGAACGAATATGTGGGAGGCGTCCCCCACGAAAACACCCTGTTTGTCGAAGAAGCGCTTGGAGCGGAGGAGCCGCTGCACATCGCCGTTGAACCACGCCAGCAGATCCGCCGACTCGGTGCCGCGCGCCGCCTTGCGCAGGGTGTCCTGGTCGCAGGGTGTCTCGCGCTCCTTCTTGTTCTTTTTATTGAACCCGGGGCACCGGACCCGCGTCTCGCCGGTCTCGGGATCCGTGTCCCTGACGCCGAGCTCGGGGCCGAACGCGGGAATCAGCCCGCCGGTGGCCACCACCCACGGAAATCCGTGGAAGGCGTGGTTGCCGTGCAGCCGCATGGCCATACTGGCCGCCAGATAGAACCAGCAGGGTATCTCCTGGTGCTTCCATGGCCAAGGGTAGCTTTCGGCCAGAGACTTGAGGATGCCGCGCGAGTTGATGCCCTCGAAGAAGTCGCGCTGCAGCACCTCCTGCACCACTTCCACCCTGTCAACCTCGCCGGCCAGAAACCGTTCGACAATATAAGGCTTGTTGTTCTCGAAAACCAGTATGGGCTCCATATTCCTATCCTTTCACAATATCCTCCCGCGCGTCGCGGGCGCGGCCGATCAAATCGGCCAGTTCAAGCATCCGCGCCGACAGACGCGTCATCTCGCGCCTGGCCAACCGGAACCGGCGATACTCATCCGTCAGGGCGCGCCAGCGCGGGCGCATGCCCTTGGGCACCATCCGCGTCCGCTGGACGCCGTTCTCCCGGCACTGGTGAACCCAGCTCTCGTGGAGCTCCCCGCGCCGGCAGCGGCACCCCTCCTTGCCGCATTTGCGCCGCAGAAGGTACACGCTGCCGCTCATCATGCCCTTGTGGGACATAACAACGCGAAGCTGAGCCTGATAGAGGCGGTTAACCTCCGAAAGCTCCTGTCGAAGACGTGACAAATTCATATCTGTAGAGCAATATATCAAAATGCACTACAGATTACAAGTAAAAAGATGTGACGCGGGACTTTTTTTGAGCAATCAGCGCCGGCAGACGCGCCGAAAACTAGAATCTGGGAGAGTCAGTGGGAAAACAGCCCGACCGCGCCGGGCTCCGCGGCAAGATGAAGGGAAGGAGAGAAAGCCGGATAAATAAGTGTCTGAATTGCAGTATATTTTGATTGAGTTCACCGAGATAAATCAGCAAAATAGCATCTTTAGCACGTCATTTCGTGCGTGATTATAAATGTGTTTCCATAATCTCAGGAGTTCGACATGAATAAACTAGGCGAATTTGTCCGCAGCGACGATTTCAAGAATGAAAAGCATGTGCCGGTGATCGCGGCGCCAGCGCAGGTCAAGGCCGACGAATGGTTCGACATCAGCGTGACCGTTGGCAAGGACATCCCGCACCCCAACACCACCGAACACTTCATCGCGTGGATCGCCCTGCATTTCGTGCCGGCGGGCGCCAATTTCTCCTACGAGCTGGGTCGCTGCGAGCTGAGCGCGCACGGTCAGGCCGTCAGCGGCCCCAACACTGGGCCGGCGCACACCGACAGCGTGTTCTCGACGCGCGTTAAGCTGGCGCAGGCCGGCACGCTGCACGCCACGGCCTACTGCAACATCCACGGGCTGTG
>JAAZAB010000552.1 GCA_012514555.1 Lentisphaerota bacterium | reverse complement strand
AGCGCATGGAAAAGGAGGAGCTCGGGTATCGCGGGGAGCTGGCCAGGCTCAACCCGTCCAATGCCGCCATCCATATCGCGCTGGGCACTGCCTGCATCGAGGCCGGGGACGCTGGCGGGGCAGCCTCGGCATTCGAAGCCGCGCTGACAATGGGAAAGCTCTCCGATATTCAGCAGGGCGACGCGCTGATCGGCCTGGCCAACGCCGCGCTGCTCAAAGGCGACAGGGCCGGCGCCATCAAGCATTGCCGGGATCTTGTCGGCCGCAACCTGAACACAGCCCAGCGCTACGGCACCAACCCGTCGGCCCAGGCCGTGCTGGCCCTGCAGTACCTGGACGGATACAAGCTGGACAACACCAGGCTTCCGTTTTACACCGGCTCAAAGGCTTTCCCGACCCCGCAGCAGGCCAAATACACGGAGGAGTTCGTTCCCATTCCATCCGTGAGGCTGGCCATCGGCAAGGACCTCAAGGAAGACGATCCGCGGCTCCAGCTTCTGAAGCAGAAATTCGACCGGTTCGGCGTCAAGCTCGATGACAAGGCGGCGTTTTCGATTGCAGTCAACAGCGGGTCCGGGCCGGAGGCGCCGCAGAAGCCGGAAGGCTATGCGCTGGCCGTAACGAAAGACGGCGCGACAATAAACGCCTTCGACAAGCAGGGCGTGCTGTGGGGCATTGTCTCCCTCATTCAACTGGTCGACCAGGACAAGAAGGCAATCCGCGTCTGCGAGATCACGGATTATCCCAACACGGCCAGGCGCGGATTCCTCGAGTCGTATTGGAAGGATTCCCTCGAGTTTGCGCTCTTTTCCAAGATGAACAGCATAACTGCGCAGCGCGGCCTGCAGCTGGTGTATAACGAAGGCGACCGCCCGTGGACCCCGCTCCAGAAGGCCGTTGTTGAGGAAACAGCCCGCCAGTTCAACGCGTTCGGGTTCGACCATTATTTCGGCATCTCCGGGCTGGCCATGTATCCTAAAATGCCGCTTTCCAGCGACCGCACGCTCGAACTCCTGGTTGAGCGCTGCAGCTTTGCCGCGGCCGCCGGGGGGCATATCTACTTTCCATACGATGACGGCCGATATCCGCTGCATCCGCAGGACGAGAAGAAGTACGGCGGCGGCACAAAGATGGACGCCAAGCGCATTGACGCCCTGTACAAGGCCGTCCATGCGAAATACCCGGAGTTCAAGCTGGTGTTCTGCCCTCCCTATTACGCGGTTCCGGACGGCATGGGCGAAACGACGTATCCCGACAACCGCGACGAATACCTGAAATCAATCGGCGATCACCTTGACCCCGCCGTCCAGATCTACTGGACCGGGCCCAGGGTCGCGGGCCTGGCAAAGCCGAAGGAAAAGCGCGACTATTTCGCGAACCTGATCAAGCGGAACCCGGCAATTTTCCAGAACCGCGTCAGGCCGCACAACAGCCTTTCCTACATCACGGACACGATCACGGGTTGGAAGGAATGGCACTACGACGGTTTTGTGGAAAATGACATCACGATGTTTCACAAGAACGGCTGCAGCACGGAAGCCACGCTGGTGCAGACCCTTGCGGATTACCTCTGGAACGTCAAGGCCTACGACGCGGACCGGTCCATCAGGGAATCGGTTGCCATGCTGTACGGCAGGGACATGTTCGCCATTCTCGATCCCGGAACAAAGGCCATGGAGTATCTGGACAAATATGTGTACGGCGCCGTCAGCCTGGAGGCGCTCACGGAAATACCGAAGATCGAGGAATGTTACAACATCGCAAAAGCCTGCTACGAAAAGGCGCTGGCCTACAACAAGTTCTCCATGGGCAACTACCCGGGCTCCTACGGCCGCGGCGTCGGCTTCGCCAAAAAGCTTCTTGCGAGCGCGAAGAATCCTCCGGATTTCATGAAAAAATACCAGAAGGACATCGATGAAACCCGGGCGATAGCGGAAAAAGAGGTCGGGATCAGCGAGGCCAAGGGCGACATTTTCAAATCGCCCGTAGACTTTGTCGGAGGAAAGCTCGTTGTCTACGACAACCGATGTCCCAGGCGATTTGCGAATTTGCTTTACGGAAAACAGGCGCCGGCGCCGAAGGTTACCGCAAGTTTCGAATGCGCGCCGTTTCCGCCGGAAGGCGCCTTTGAGCTGATAATTTCTGGGCAGCAGGAGCCCGTGGTCGGGCAGCCGCCCTGCGCGATAAAAATCGCAATCAACGGGAAAACCGTTTTCGAGGGGCCTAGCAAGTTTGTCCATAACGGATGGTCCGTTGAAAAGTTCATTCTGCCGTTCGACAGCCTTCTGCGCTATAACACCCTGACCATCGAAAACATCGAGGACTCTTCGAATTTCGAAGGCCCGCCCTGGTTCATGATCAATTACGCGGTGCTTAAGAAGGCGGCGCGGTAGGGCGAAAGAAGACTGAAAGCGCCGAAGTTCCGCATTGCGCTTTGATAATTATTCGCGGCCGCAGCCAGGAATCGGGAGCCGCCATGTTCCATGCGGCGCCGCAAGAACGCTCTGCAAAAAAAAACGGAAGGGTCGGAAAATGAAGAGCAAAGGCAAGTCCGAGGCAACAGCAAAAGGCCCATGCAGTTCGAACAGCGCGGAAGCCCGTAAGAAATTCATTGACCACGGCGTGGCCATGCCAGTCAGCCATGCCGCGGCCGCGGCCGCGGCAGTGGATGGCCGGAGGCGCAACACGGCCTTGATCTGGCTCTCCGACAAGCGCGGGTCTTACGCCCTTGCAATGGTGGACGCTGAAACCGGGGAATGGCGCGAATTTCCGACCCCGTTCCCGCTTGTCTCCGGAAACGCTTCGACGGGCACCGCCCTGCTTTCACGCAGGGGCAAATACTATACCCACTTCTGCAATCATTTCCTGGAGTTCGATCCAGCCAGTGAAACCTTCACCTTTGTCTGCGAGACGCGGTCGCGGCGGGCGATCTGCATGGTTGAGGACGATGGCGGCCTCATCTATTCGGTGGGGCATTCCGACAGCGGCCTCGTTTCCTATGATCCGGCTTCCGGTAATTTCCGGGACTGCGGAATCGTCAATCCCCAGAAAAATCTGCAGTATCACGGCTACATGGCGGCCGACGACGCCGGCTGGGTGTACTGCGCCGTCGGCGAGACACGGAGCCAGATCGCCGCATTCGATCCCGGGAGCGGAAAGGCGCACCCGCTGCTTTCGGATGCGGAGCGCGTTCCCGGCATCTGCGGCTATGTCCAGCGCGGCGTGAACGGGAAAGTCTACGGGCTGACCAGCGCCAATGCCTGGCCGGGCACCGGCTGGTACGAGATTTACATGGGCAAGGCCAGGAATATCGGCAAGTCGTCGAATGTGGATGAGGCCCGGTATTCCCAGGGCGTGTTTCCAGACGGCAGGATTCTGAAGAAGCTGGACATGTGGGATCGCACCTTCACCATCGAAGACCCGGCGGCAGGCACTGAAAAGATTGTCAGCTTCGAATACGCCTCCGAGGGCACGCACCTGATGAGCGTGGCCGTTGCGCCGGACAAGTCCGTATGGGGCGGGGCGGCCTTTCCCATGAGCTTTTTCAATTACCGGCCCGACTCCAAGACATGGTCCAGGCACAAGGCTTTGGGCCAGTGGAACTGCGTGCTGAATGCGGGCGACCGCTGCTATGTCGGGGCATACACCAACGGCTTTCTGCAGGAATGGGACCCGGCCGGGCCATGGGTGCACACGGACCCGGCCAAGGCCGGATGCAACCCGCGGGTTGTGGCAAAATGCCACCCGGACATTGACCGGCCGCACTGCCTTATTCTTCACCGGGCAACGAACACTGTTGTCATGGGCGGCATTCCCGGGTACGGCTACACGGGCGGCGGCCTGCTTTTCCACGATCGCGGCACGGGCGAGAACACGCTTGTCAAGCACGACTCCATTCTTCCCTGGCATTCGACGATGAGCCTGGCGGAGCTCCCGGACTGAGGGTTGCTGGGCGGGACCACGACCCGGGCCGGGACCGGAGGCGAGCAGAAGGCAGCCGAGTCCGAGCTGTATATCATGGACATGGCGGGCAAAAAAATCGCCTGGCACAAGGCGGTGTTCCCCGGCGCGCAGGAGTACTCGCAGCTCTGCGAAGGGCCGCGCGGGCTGGTCTACGGCCTGGCTTCATTCCTTGCCTTCGACCCTCAGCGCATGTCGGAGCCGAAGCGCTTCTTCGTCTTCGACCCGGAAACGAGGGAAGTGGTGCACCAGTCGGATCCCTGCGATGAGTTCGGCCCGTTCTGCTACCAGCAGGGGCAGCGCAAGATCGTGCGGGCGCCGGACGGCAGGACGTTTCTCCTGTTCAAGCGCTGCGTGGCCGAAATCGACCCGGAGTCCTTCAAGCTGACGAAGGCGGCGGAAGTGGCGACGGATATCTTCTCCGGCGGCGACATACTCGGCGACCGCATTTATTTCTCCGACGGTTCGCATATTTGCAGCTGCCGGGTCAGGAAAAGTGCCGCCGGGCGCAGGGCTGCCGGCAGCCGCAAGGGAAAATGAGGGAACAATGAGAGTCGGCGCCGCGTCAGGTGTTATCGAAGTCCCTCTCTTCACGGAACTCTACGGATACGGGCCCTTCCTTGGAAGGCGCAATCGCGGGGTTCACGACCCTCTGCGCTGCCGGGCCGGCAGCTTCTTCGACGGCAAGCGGCGGGTGATTGTCATCTCCAACGACCTTGTGACAATGAGCCGTTCCGCGGCAAGAGCCGTGCGCGCCGGGATATACAGCCAAACCGGAACCGATCCGGCGGGCATCATGGTCTGCGGCAGCCACACCCACTCCGGCCCCACGATATCCAGGGGCATAGGGTGGGGCGAGTTGAACGTCGAGTTCCGGGAATATTGGATCAGGCAGGCTGTGGCCCGGGGCATTGAGGCCATTAACGACGAGGAAGACGTCACGATGGCCGGCGGAATATCGCCGCTGCTCGAAAAGCTTGGAACAAACAGGGTGAAGGAGAACGGCCCCACGGACCCCGACATACGCTGGGTGAAGTTCAAGCGCGGGGACGGCGGCGTTAAGCTGCTGGTCCACAACCATGGCATGCATGGCGTGGTTTTCGGGACCGTTCCTCTCGTTTCCGCCGACTGGATCGGCGCGGCCAATACCCTGGCCGTCGAGCGCAGGCTGGCGGAAAACGTGATCTTCCTCCAGGGCGCCGAGGGCAATGTCAACACGGAGCCGTGCTGCCTGAACCTGGAAAAAGGCCTCCCTCATCTGAAGCGGATATCCCAATCATACATCGCCTCGCTCCAAGCCGGCTTTGCCGCGGAAAAGGCAATGCCCAGGGAGAGCGTCGCGTTCGTTTGCAGGGACTTCCGCCTGCCGGCCAAGCCGGCTGACCCGGCTTCGTTGAGGCGGAATGCGGCGGCTTTGCGCGCCGCCCAGGACGGGAAAAACTCCTACCTCGCCGACCGGTTCGAGGAGATGGCGCTGTACATGGAGGCGGGCAATAGCATTGACGTTCATGCCGACCTCCAGGTGCTGCGGATCGGCGATCTGTTTGTTTACGCGATGCCCGGTGAGCCGTTTGTGGAAATCGGAATGGAGCTGATGCGGAAATCGCCCGGATTCCCCATGGTTGCCGGGATAGCAAACGGGAACTGCCGCTACTTTCCGACAAGGGAGACTTTCGAACGCTTTCCCAGCATAACCAGTCCGCGCAGTTATGGTTTTTATGAAATACACCAGGGCTGCGGCCGGTTCATGCCCGAATACGACGACGACATTGCCGCCTTCATGATTGGCAGGATGCTGGAATTGGCCGCGGAAGTAGCATGACGCCCGGGGCTGGTTCCTTGAACCCGGATTTTGATTTTTTCGCCTTCGCGCGTACAATAAAAACATATACAATCAAGTTCTACTATACAAACGGCGTTAAATCGCCGAGAATATTCGTGCCGGACCGGGCGGATGAAGGAAGGTAATGAAGGCTGGGGGCGGGCAGAGGATTGCTTTGCCGGTTCAATTGAGAAGGGAGGCGGAAAAATGAAAACGCGCATGATGATGACTTGTGTCATGTTGGCCGGGTTGTCCAGCATTCTCATCCCTTGCTCCGCTCCGGCACAGGCGTTCGAGAAGCCGCTGGTGTCGGGGAGCATGGTCTGGAAGGGCGGCCATTCGCAGGGCGGCGTCAGCATCAGTTCCGGGGGCGGTGACTTTGGCGCCGGGATGCGCATGGACGCATGGCGCAAGCCGGGGCCCCCGCCGCATGCCAATCCTCCTCCTGATCGCCGAGGGCCGCGCCGATCCCCGCCTCCGCCTCCTCCTCCTGATCGCCCAGGGCCGCGCCGATCCCCGCCTCCGCCTCCGCCAGATCATGGCAAAATGCTTCCCCCTGATTGGGTGAATCCGCCCAGGCCGCCCGCGCGCGTTCCGATATATGTCTCAACGCCTCCGTCCGGCATAGACTACTGGGATTCGCAATGGCCACCCGATCCTGTCATCGTGTACCTGGAATCGGGGCGGCGCCTTTTTCAGCCACGCCTGCGCGGGCACATGGCCTTTATCCAAATCTGGTCGTCGTACAATCATACATGGGTGACGATCGGACAACATCCAAGCATATGGTAGGGAATGTTGCGGTAGTGTAACCCGGTTCCTGTAGCAGCGCCGCTGTGCTGCGCGATTTGCCACAATTCGAATCCATTCTCCTCTTCTGTAGCCGCGCCGCTGTGCGGCGCGCCGGCGCAGCCCCCTGGGAGCGCGGCAGCCCCGGACGCCGTATACGGTTCAGCCTTGAAAGAGCGATCGAACATCCAAGGATGAGGGGATAGGACATAGGGAAGAGGGGAGAGTTTTTAGTTTTGAATTGGGAGAGAGGGAAATCTGAATGAGGAAATCAGGAACATCAGGAAAAGAGAGGAGACAGGATCT
>JAAZAB010000053.1 GCA_012514555.1 Lentisphaerota bacterium | reverse complement strand
TGCTGAGCGAGCGCGGAAAGACAGGTCTGTGACGGGAGAGAATGCTCGATGTTCGGGTTGCGAGGAGGGCACCGACACACACGGCCGCCAATTGACATCTTGAAACGGGAAAGCCAATCCCTGTTTGTCAGAAATCGGAACCGGCCAATGCCGTACCGGGATGCCTGCTGTCCTATTGCGCGGGCGGCTCGAGGAACAGGTCGGGCCAGTTGTCGTTGCCCGTGTGGAAGGTGACGCGGGCGGCTTCGGCCGGCGCGGTCCCGACTTTCCAGAGAAATATTTCGTAGTCGGCCGAATCCTGTTCGTGCCCGCCCGTGCTGGCGCCGTACACCAGGTGAGTGGCGTCCCATGACAGTTTTGGAAAATACGCGTGGTTCCACGGGCCGGGAATATCCAGCCACTGTTCGGATTCCTTACGGTCCGGAAAGTATTTCATGAACAGGTTCTTCACGCCTTTCCGGCTGCCGAGCACGTAGTAGATGAAATCGTATTGCGGCGCCCAGGCGGTTTCGCAGCCGCCGCCGATCTTCGTTTCGCCGGAAGCCGAGAAGAGGGTTGTCCTGCGCTGCTTTCCGCGCAACGTGGCGACCAGCTCGCCCGTGCCGGGGCGGAACCCGGGCGTGTCCAGCCGGACATTCGCGGGAACAGGGCCCTTGCCGCTCTTGAACAGGGACCGGTGTTCTCCGGTCTCAAGGTCGTAGAGCATGGCCTCGTCGCCGTTGCGCTGGTAGCAGATGGCGCGCCCGTCCGAGGTCCACGCCGGCGCATGCGCGTTTTGCGCGAGGACCCGTTCCGTGCCGCCGGCCAAATCCAGCAGCACCAGGTCCCACGCGACGGTGTCGCGGAAGGAAACCCATTCCAATTGCGAGCGGCAGAAGGCCAGCAGCTTTCCGTCCGGCGAGACGCGCGCGTAATAATCCACGTTTGAATTGGTTGTGAGGCGCTGCAACTCGAGGCCGGGCAGAGAGAGCGAAAGGATTTCGTGGTTGCCGAACCTGTTGGAACTCCAGAACAGCCGGCCCTTGAGCGGCGCCGCGGCGCGGCGCAGGCCATCGAGCTCCGTTGCCGCCGGCGCCTGGTCGGCGCCGGATGCGGGCGGCGCAAGCCGCCCGATCTTGGAGGCGGCCCGCATCTGGAACGCGAAGACCCCGCCCCCGATTGCAAGGGCCAGCAGCCCGCCAAGCGCGGCCATCCGCGCGCGGCGCCGGGCCGGTGCGCCCGCCGCGGCGGGCGCCGCGGGGCGCGCGCTTCGAAGCCAGAACAGGGACGCGAGCCCGATGCCGCCGAGCAGGTAGTCAATCACCTGGCTGTAAATGTGGACGACCAGCATTGTTATCCTGGATTGTTCCGCCGAAAAGCCGAGGGCGCACAGCGCAAGGGTGCCGCCCAGCTCGTACGTGCCGAAGCTCATGAACGCCGGAATGGGCAGCCCGGCCGCCGCTTCCGCGCCGAGCAGCGCCAATATTACACCCGGCATGGGCGCGGACGCAAGCTCCGGCATGCCGGCGCGCGTGACGCCCAGGAAGGCGAGGTAAAAGCCGGCATACTTGAAGCAGCGAACCCCCAGCGAGAGCAGGAAAGCGGGCATCATGACCCGGCCCGCGGGCGTCTCCCGTATGGCCCCGGCAAGGCCGAACGCGAAATCGAGGAGCTTGCGAATCAGCGGCATGGCTGCCAGTCGCGGGAACATCCGCTCCGCCAGGCGCGCGCAAGCCTTGATGCCGATGAATATGAAAACCCCGAACATGACGGTGGCCGCGGTCACTGCCGCGAGCGCCGGCGCCATCCAGGGCGGCATCAAGCCCCGAGCGACCGAAATCCCGGCTATGCCCAGGACCAGCGCCAGCAGCGCGGAAAAATCCAGGAACAGGCTCAGGGCCATTGATGAAAACCCGGCGTGCGCGGGGACGCCGCAAGCCTGGTTGAGCGCCACCACGTAGGAGAGTTCCCCGGCCCGGGCCGGCAGGAGATCCACGAACATGTTGCGCGTGGCTGTGACCAGCAGCACGGGCAGAAAGGCCGGGCGCTTCCGCCCTCCGGACGCAGGCAGCAGCAGCCGGTACCGCGCCGCGCGCAGGACTGTCTGGGCCAGCGTGCAGCCGCCGCACCCGACAACGATCAGGGCCATCGAGGCGCTGCGGAACACATCGAGTATCCGCGTGCGGCTGACCTCGCCCGTGTCATCGCTGCCGAGCTTGAAGATGAGCCCCAGCACGAGAAGCGAGACGCCGAGGGATGCGGCGAGCCGCAGAATGTTCCGGCGCATCGCGTACCTCCTTGTTCTAGAACCTGGCGGTCAGATCGGCCTGGTAACGGCGGAACGATTTACCTTCGCCGCTTATGGCCGATTCGTCCAGGAAAACGGTCACATCCAGGGCCAGGTTTTTCGCGAGCATGTAGGTCCCGCGCACCTTGTGGCCCTGCCCGTCCGTGCCGCCGCCCCAGCGATCGCGGT
>JAAZAB010000551.1 GCA_012514555.1 Lentisphaerota bacterium | reverse complement strand
CGGCATAGCCGCGGGGATGGGCGGATGCCCATTTCCACGCGCTTTCCACGATTTCATCGATGGCGCTATGAGCCGGGGTCCAGCCGAGCGCGGCTTTGGCCTTCGTGTAGTCGGCCACGAGGCGGGCCGGGTCCCCGGGCCGCCTCGGCCGCATGTCCACGGGAACGGGGCGCCCTGTCACGCGCCGCGCAGCCTCGATGACCTGCCGCACCGAGTGACCCGTGCCCGTGCCCAGGTTGAAGGCGCCGGTGAAACTGCCCGTCACGCTGGCTGCGTGCGCCCGGGCCAGGTCCAGGATGTGTATGTAGTCCCGGATGCAGGTGCCGTCCGGCGTTGCGTAGTCGTCTCCAAACACCTGCAGGGCAGGGCGAAGGCCCAGGGCAGCCTTGAGCACATTGGGAATCAGGTGCGTTTCCGGATCATGATCCTCGCCGTATTTCCCGGAAGCGCCGGCCGCGTTGAAATAGCGCAGAACAACCGACTGCAGGTTGCGCAGCCGGCCGTACCAGCCGAGCATTTTTTCGAAAACGAGCTTTGATTCGCCGTAAGGATTGGTCGGCCGCTGCGCGGTATCTTCCGTGATGGCCGGCGTTTCAGGCTGGCCGTAGGTTGCGCAGCTCGAGGAAAACACTATTCTCGGCACGCCCGCGTCGAGCATGGCCTCCGCCAGGTTCAGGCTGCCTTCCACGTTGTTTCGGAAATACATGGCCGGCTGCTCCATGGATTCGCCCACAAGCGCATAAGCGGCAAAGTGCAGCACGGCTTCCGGCCTTGCCTTCCCGATAGCCCGCTCGATCTGCAAGCGCTTTCTGAGGTCGCCCTTGATGAACAGCGCGCGCCGGTCCACCGCGCGCCGGTGCCCCCTTTCGAGGTTGTCGAAAACCACAACCTTGTGCCCCTGGTCAAGGAGCATTTCCGTTGTCACGCTGCCAATATAGCCCGCGCCGCCCGTGATGAGGATGTTCATGTCGCGCCACGCCTTCCGTTCTTTTTTTTCGGGGCATTCTGCCCGCCGCCCCGCAGGATGCAAGCAAAACCCGGAGTCGATTTGGAGCGGCTGCTCCGGCGCCCGGTCACCTTGGAAGGCCGAGCCTTTCCGCGACGTCTCTGATGCGGGCCAGGCGGAGAACGTCGCCTGCGAACTGTTCCGCCTCGGCCGCGTTCACCTCGGTCATCGATTTCTGGATCGCGGGCAGGGAGCGGACTTCCATGCTGAACGAGCGCAGGCCGATGCCGATGAGAAACCGGGCGAAGGCCGGGTTGGCCGCCATTTCGCCGCACAGCGAGACGGGCTTGCCGCAATCCCGGGCGGCGTGCACCACGCGGGCCATGGATCGAAGCACGGCCGGATGGTGCGGGATGAAGAGGTCAGAGATGTGCTGGTTCGTCCTGTCCACCGCGAGAATGTACTGGATCAGGTCGTTGCTTCCGATGGACAGGAAATCCGCGGCCCTGGCAAGTTCCGCGGCCACGGCCACGGCGGAAGGCAGCTCGATCATGGCGCCCAGCTCCGGGCTGGCGTTGTGGGGCACGCCCTCGGCCCGGAGCTGCCCGGCGCATTCGAACACCACGCTCCGGGCCTGCTCGAAATCGTCCACCGACGACACCAGCGGGAACATGATCCGCAGGCGCGCGCCCAGGCCGGCCCGCAGCATGGCCCGGAGCTGGCAGCAGAAGACGTCCTTGTTCCGGAGCGAGAAGCGTATGGCGCGCAGGCCCAGGAACGGGTTGGCCTCGCTCACGTTCTGGAAGTAGGAGAGCATCTTGTCCCCGCCGACGTCCAGCGTCCGGAACACGACCGGCATGCCGTCCGTTTCGTCGAAAATGCGGCGGTACAACCTGTACTGCTCCTCCTCGGACGGGAAGTCGTTTCTGGCGATGAACGGGAACTCGCTGCGGTACAGGCCCACGCCGTCCGCGCCGAACTGCCGGACCATGGCCAGCTCGCTCAGCAGGTTCACGTTGGCCATGAGCATGATCCGGGCGCCGTCGCGCGTGACGGTTTCCGGCATCATGCGCCGGGCCAGCGCGGGCGCGTCGCGCTGCGCCTTTTCAAGAGCCTTGAAGTTCTCGACGACCTCCGGCCGCGGGTCCACGTGCACGTGCCCCTGGTCCCCGTCGACCAGCAGCATGGTTTCCGCGTTGAGCGTGAGCAGGCGTTTTTCGGAGGACATGACCATCGGAATCTGCATTGAGCGCGCTATTATCGCCACGTGCGAGGTCAGGCCGCCGCCGACGAGCAGGATGGCCTCCGCCTGCTGGGCCGCG
>JAAZAB010000550.1 GCA_012514555.1 Lentisphaerota bacterium | reverse complement strand
CGTCAATCGCCCTGCCGCACAGCTTTCCGCCCCCGTCCGCGATCCCGACCAGGATTTCAAAAACCTTGCCGTCCGGGACCGAGCCGGTTTTACTCTTGAACATGTTCTGCAGTTCGGATGCGGCGCTATTTTCAAGCTCGCCCGCGCCAGGCCTGACGGTTATGCGTATGTCGGAGCATGGCAGTACGGCCTTGCCGGGAATGGCTATCTCGTGCGGGAGCGGAATAAGGTGATTAAGCCAGGCCCGCTCCTGGTCCTTTGACACGGCCGTCACGGCAGCTTTGGCGCTGCCCGAAAAACCCGGAAGCAGCAGTCCGGACAGCGCGAATATCCCGACAACGATACAGCGCATGGTCCCGGGCATAACAATCCTCCCTATTGCGCCGCGGATGCCGCCCACTCCAGGACATTCGAGGCCAGGGTATTGAAAACCGGCCGCGCCGGGCCGTTGCACGTCACGGGGCGCGACGCGGCTGTGGCATCCCACAGAATCCAGCCCTTGCCGTGCGGTATCAGCAGAACAACAGGCTCGGTTCCCGCATGCGCGACCGGGGCTTGGTCGGCCGGCTCCCTGCCCAGTTCGCCTTCGAGCAGCGCGAAGGCGTTGTTTGTCCCGAACAGCCCCGAGACAAAGCCGTTTCGCTCCCCGGCCGGCAGTTCGCCGGGCTTGAGTTCCAGCCACTCGCCGGCCGCGAGGTTTTTCACAATCGGGTGTTTGGCAGCCGGGCGAATGCGGTTCAAATAGCCCGCCGCTGCCGGCGCTTCATGGTTCAGCACGCCGCCGGCTATCTGCTCGAACTGCGAGGTGGCGGCCGCCGCCCAGGCGCCGGAATCCTGGACATAGGTTCGGTCTTCGTCCGCGCCGCGGCCGGCACCCGCGCCGACCAGGTGCAGCACCCCGCCTTCGCGCACATACTCTCCCAGCCTCTGGACCGTTGTCCTGGTAACCGATTTGAGGTTCACGCAGATCATGAAATTCCGGCGCGCGATCGCGGCAAAGTCAAAAGGCTGGTCAATCAGTATAGGGACATACTTGTGAACCGGGATGTTCATGGCCTTGGCAACAGCGGCGCCTGGATAGGCGCCGGGCCCGAAGTAGGCCACGCCCCTGCCCTTTTTCGCCTCGTCAAAAGAGCCGGGCAGGATGAACGAGCCCGGCGCCTGTTCCTTGAGCTCCGGTGCGGCGCCGTCATATTGCACCACGAAGACCTCGTGCACATCGAAGTCGCGCACTTCGACAATCACATCGCGGCCTTGAACGTCGTATTTCGCGCGGCTCATGGTCTCGGGATAGAACACCACCGGCTTTGTCCCGGCCGGGACGCGTATCGTCACCCTTGCGCCCGTCACGGGCGCGTCGCCGGTTAGGTAATTGATCAGGTGCACGATATTGCGCCCGGCCTGGCGGCGCACGGTGACCTCGGTCAGGCTCGGCTTCCATGCCGCCTGGAACGGCTGCTCGCCCGCGGCGCTGCCCATGGCCTCCCGCAGAAGGCCGTCCAGGAACTCCATGATTCCCGGCAGAAAATACTTGTCGACGATCATGCGCCGGGATGACTCGGCACCGCCCATGATCACGTTGGCGGCGGGCGCCTGGGCCCCGACCGAATACACCCTGCCCCGGCCGAGCGCGTTGACGGCAAAGGCCGCCGAGCCGTCCTCCCATTTTCCCAAGGTCTGCGCACTGCCGCAGTCAAGCTTGAATGCGGGCAGGTCCTTGTTGTAGGCGACGAAGAGAGGCGCGTTCGTCCCGAATCGGGCGTCGAATCCGCGCGCGTGCCTGTATTCCCGGCATTCGGCCCCGGCCAGGTCCGCCAGCGCGGAGGTCTCCTGGGGCCGGCCCCAGCGATCCTTGTGCCCGGCGCGGCCCAGCACCACCAGGGAGCCGCCCGCCTTCACCCAGGCATCGAGGGCAGCCCTGGTTTCCGGGCTGATATAACCGATTCCGGGCAGTATCACCACCTGGTAGCGCGCCAGTTCGCCCGGATCTATGAGCTCCTCGAAAACGGGCTCATACTGAACGCCGAGCTGTCCGAGCGCGCAGTGCAGCAGGTAGCAGTGGCCGACAAACCCGTCATGGGCCCGCGCCCAGGCAACGACTCCGGCCTGGTCCCACATGCTTTCCCGCTCAGAATAGATCAGCGCGATTTTTGCCGTGGACGCGGACGGCACGAGATATGGCTGAATCTTCTCGATCCGGCGGAACGTCTTGCTCATGACGTCGTAATTGCCCGGCCGGTAATAATCACGCATGATCTGCGCGCTGGTGCCCGCCTTCCCGGCCGGCGGCGCCTCATGCTGGGCATAGACCCATGCCCAGATCAGAACGGCCGGGGAATGAACCGCGCCCGTGGCCAGGTCCCGCGCGAACCGCGCCGAGCCGTAGCTGTACTTTCCGGCGGCCAGTGTCAGAAACGACGGGCCCCGGGCCTGGTTGCGCATCAGCTTGGCCCAGAAGCCCGCCTCCTGCGAACCATTCGAATAGAAATCCACGGAGATCGCGCCGGACACCCGCCCGACACGGGCCAGCGAAGACCGGAACGGGGCGTGCAACAGGGTCATGAAGGAAAAGATCGGAAACGACACGGAGTCGGGCCGGGCGGCGCGCATGATTCTTTCCTGTTCGGCGAAGCGCCGCACGAACTTGTCGCAAGCGTATTCCTCGTACTCCATGTGGAGAACGGGATTGTCCTTGTATGAAGCCGGCATCGGTACTACTAAGGCCGGATCGCGCAGCGCGTCGTTCTTTGTCATCTCCTTCACGACGAGGGGAGGCACCAGCCTGGCGCCCGGTTTGAGCAATTCGCCCAGGCCCATGGCCCGCAACTGTTCGGGCGCGTATTTTTTCAGGAGCGCGTCCTTGAACGCGGCAAGGTCCTCCTGCGTCTTGGGGCCCGGGGCCGAGGGCTCATCATTGGCCACGCCGCGAAAAAGCGGATTTCCGACAACGCGGCCCAGCGGCGCGGCGGAGTCGAGAATGCCGCCGCAGGCCCAGTACTGGAAGCCGTGGGATTCATACCAGCCGGCGCTGCGCGCGATGTACTCATCCGGAGTCATCCCGTGTTTTTTGGCGGCCTGCTCGTTTGGAAACAGCTGGTAGCTGTATATGGCGTTGACTCCGGCTTCCTTCATCTTCGGGTAGGCGTCCGCCCATTCGTAGGCGAGCCCGAGATCGCCATGGTCGGCCATGATGCGGAGATATTCGCCGTTAAACGTCGGCTCGAGCTCAGCCGCGTTGGTACCCGGGCCGGACCGGGCCGGGCCGGGCATTGCGGAAGCAAGGGCCAGAGCCAGGATCGGAATGCATGGCCGCACGGCAACCTCCTGTTTTCGCGGGCTATCTCACGGCGCGTCGCCCCAGTCCGGAACGTCCAGCGTTTCCCCGTCCTTCAGGGCCGACTTGTGAGCCATCACACCCATGACCATGTAGCGGGCGGCCTCCCAGATGTTGATGGCCGGCTGGCGCCTGTTTGCGACCGCGTCCACAAACTCGTGGACCAGGTAGGGATGAGAGCCGCCGTGGCCGCCGGGCACGAAATCCATGTTCTGCAGGTCGGCCGGCGCCTTGTCTTGGTGCATGGCCGCCTTGAAGGCGTTCTGGACTTCCGCGGGCAGGGGATCGAACATGTCCTCCGGCTTGAGCTGGGTCACGGACGGCGTTGGCAGTTTCTTCATGTCAATGTTGTTGTAGTCCGGCCGCTCCGTCCGGAACCAGGTGTTCATGCTGAACGTGCCGCGGGTGCCAAGCACCCGGAATATCTCGCCTTCCGTCGGGTCAATGGAGCCGGGCGTCTCGCGCATCTCGGCGATCCGGACCGATGCGCCGTTGCTCATCTTGAAGAGCGCCACCTCGTTGGAAAAAGCGCTGTTCTTGTGCGCCGGATCGCCGTCCTGGTTCCTGTATCCGTAGCACGTGGCTTTCAAGGCGTGCGCTTTCATCACGCAGACCGGGCCGCTGGTCGAATGCGTGGGATAGTGCATGGGCCCGCCGCGGCATCCGCGCCTGAAGTATTCCCCGGCCCGGGCCTTCCATTCCTGGCCCGCCCTGCCGATCGACCGGGATTTCGAGACCTGCCGCAGGTTGCACCAGCTGTCCGTGTCGTGGATGTATTCGCCCTCCGCGTAGACGAAATTGCCGAACTGGCCCGCCGCGGCCTTGCGCCGGCAGAACTGGGCTTGCGGCCGGTAGAACGTGGTTTCGCCCAGCATGTAGCTCATGCCGGTCTTCCTTGAGGTCTCGATGAGCTTGTCGCACCAGCCGAGTATCTCGTCATCGTCCGGAATCGAGATGATGGGAACGGCGCTGTAAACGTGCTTGCCGGCCTCCATGGCCTGGACGCATTGAGGCGCGTGCAGCCACGGCTGCGTGATGATCACCAGTGCGTCGAAATCCGCTTTGCAGATGGCATCCAGCGAGCCATAGGCGTCGCGCGGATTGAACTTGTCCTTGAAAAAAGGGTTGTCCGCGTACTTGGCGATCCGCTCAGGCTCCAGGTCGCACAGCCCGATCCTGTCAACCGCGGGATGGCTCTTGAACAGGGCCGCGAACGACCCGCCGCCGAACGATCCCAATCCGACCAATCCAAGGCTGATGCCCATGAAAACCTCCTGTTGATTCATTCCCGCCAAAAAAAACTCTGCGCCCGAAAAGCGGCGTTATGACGCCGGCGGCGCCGGCGCGGAACAATGCCGCCCTGAACCGCCGAAGAGTCTCTTCAAACACCCTTCGAAAGACAAGCCGAATGTTACGAAATACAGCTCGGAGTGCGCATCCGGGCCGGGGAGTAATGAAGGCCGCTTATCTCCCGGCCCTTCCAAGGGTTGTGCAGGGCGGCCGCGATCTCCGGAAGCGAGTCCAGCCTGCCGGCCAGGAAATCATCAAGCCTCTGCTGCAGCGTCGCCAGGCGCGCCATGATCGTGCCGTACCTGGACTCGATGACCTCCCAGCCGAACGGATTGTATGTCGCCATCCACATGGCCCGGTGCCTCTTCCACAGCGCGTCAGAGCGTCGGCGCAATTCCGGAAGTTCGCGCCCGGCAATGGCGGTGAGCGCCTTCCTGTCCCGCTTCGCATATGCCCGGGCAAGATCGCGCCGCAGATGCGTTTTCAGCTCCAGGACTGAAGCGATCGCGGCGGGATATTCCAGCCGCCGGGCAAGACCGCCCTTCCTGGACTCGGCCGCCAGGCCTCTTGCCAGCCTGCCGTACCACGGCCTCAGGTTCGACCTGCCCAGCACCGGGTCCATGAGTGCCAGCGCCGGATCCTGCCAAAGCAGGGATCGCCCAAGCGGGGCCGTTGACATTTCCGGCTTCCTTACCAGCGGGATCGAATCCAGGCCCGCGGCCCGGACCCATGGCTCGAACGGACAGCCGCACACGCCGGCAAAATGCTTTTTCGCCGCCTTCATCGGATCCGCCGCGCCGAATGCATGCTCGCAGAAATACTGGATGCCGGGCAGCGCGCTGAACAGGTCCACTTCCATGCCTTCGTCGCCCCACATGGTCATGAAGACCTCCTTCAAACCCTCGGCGCGGCACGCGCTCATGCACGCGTTGACGGCAGTGAAGCTCCAGGGCAGCGCGCACCACATGTGCGACCACGTCCAGATGCCGCCGGCCATCAGCGGCTCGCTCCCGAGCTGCCTGTGGAATGCGATCATCTTCCGGTAGGTCTCCACGTCGGCGTGGTAATAATCCCAGTAGACAAGCTGGACATCCTTCGGAATGTCGGCCGCGATTTCCCCCGGTATCCGCCATTCCATGTCGTAATAGCCGTGAGTCTTGGAGCCGAGCCGGAAATACATGTCGCTCCAGATCATGGGCTTCAAACCCTCATCCCGGCAGATGTCGCGCACGCGCGCCAGGTGCTCGTTGATGATCTCGAACGGCGGCTTGTCGCCGAACTTCTCCTTGAACCGGCCTGAGCCCAGGCCTTGCGCCTCGTCCATGCCCAGGTGAATCCGCCTGCTCCGCACGCAGCCGCTTGCGGCCTTGATCAACTTTCGGATCAGCGCGTAAGTCGCATCGTCGCCCGCCAGCAGGATATTGTTCGTGTCGCGATACTTGGCGTTTGGCTCCCACTGCAGAAACTGCTCGAGATGGGCCAGCGCCTGGATGCACGGAATCAGCTCAATGCCAAGAGCGTCGGCATAATCGTCCAGCGCCATCATTTCCAGGCTTGTGTATCCGCCGCGCAGGTAGCCGAAGAACGGCTCGCCCGGCACATCATAGGTGTCCTCGGCATAGAGCATCAGCATGTTCACGCCCATCAGCGCCGACCTGCGCATGAACTCCCGGGCCGCGTCCGGCCGCAGCACGCCGTTCCGGCTGCAGTCCGCCATCAGCCCGCGCATCGTGTATTCCGAGCTCTCGGAGAACGCCAGGTCGGAGCGCGTCGCCGCGGACAAAAGCCTGCCCAGCCCGCGAAACGCCGCAGATCTGCTCCCGAACCGGAGCGTGACCCCGGCCTTGTCCACGGCCGATGCCACGCTGTCCCGGCCCAGCGTCGAGTCCTCGACGAACGACAATGCCAGCGCGCCTTTCCCGGCGCCGAACCGTCCCGGATGATCCGGCCGGATCTCGTCCAGCCCCGCCTTCAGGGAATCCGGAACCAATTTCACGTTGAATGTGAACGCGCCCATGCGAACCTCCTTCTTGAGTCACCATCCCCGTCTCGATGCCGGATACCAGTCCGGATACGCTACGTTATCCCGGCAGCAAAACAAGGTTTTTTATCCCACATTTTGCATTTAAGCTTTTCTGAAAGTGATAAGTGCTTCACTGTGCCTTTGTTCGGAAAAAACGAAAGGAGCACGAAAAAGTGAAGCACAAAGCAGAGGGTACGCGTGCGGATTGTGTTG
>JAAZAB010000549.1 GCA_012514555.1 Lentisphaerota bacterium | reverse complement strand
TTTCCATATTATCTCCTGTCCGCGTGAAGAGGGGCTGAATGCAGAACGGAGGGCATTGCCGGGTTACGGCTTGCCGATGTTGTCAGTGGTGGCTTTCAAGCGGGCTGCCATTTCCCGGAGGATCGCCGCGGCGATGTCGGGATTTTCGGCCATGACGGTTTCAAAATGCGGCCTGGCGATCGCTGCGAGCACGGCGCCCCCTGCTGCCGCGCGGGCGGTCGCGGTGCGCGGGGTATCGATGAGCATGGCCATTTCCCCGAAGTGATCCCCGGGCCCAAGCGTGCGGATGAGGCGGTCGCCCTTGAAAAGCTCGACGCGCCCGGAGACAATGTAATACATGTCGCCGCCCGCGTCACCCTCTTGGAATATTGTTTCACCCTGCTCCCGCGAACGGATGAAGGAATGCAGGAGGGATCCGGATTTCAGGGCCTTTGCGGGGCGGGACAACAGCTCCTTGAATAGGAGCGCTTCCCGGCGCCATGTGTTGGCCATTACTTCCATGCCGAAAAGGAGAGCGGCAAAGGAATAATAAACCCAGACCAGCATGAGAAAGATGCCCTTGAGCGACCCGAACGTGACGCCGTAGTTCGGATTGACCCTGAGCATCAGGTCGAACAAGGGCCCGACTGTCGAAAGCAGGATCGCGGTTGCGATGGACCCGGCGGCCAGAACGCCGGCCCCGGTTCGGACGGGCGCGAGTATCCGGAAAAAAAGCCAGAGCGAGCCGAGAGTCAGCGCGGGAGAGAACACGATCATCAGCGCGCGGCGCAGAAAGGGGAACCGGGTCATCCAGGTTTCTGGGAAGGGGAGAACGAATCCGGCAACGGACAATACGCTGAACAGGGCGACGAGCACGAGGACGCCGGATATTTCCTTCAGCTTGGACTTCCAGAACGGCAAACAGCGCTCGTATTTGAACACTTCCGAGAGCGCGTTTCGCAGGGCGCCGGCGAGCGGCATTATGCACCAGAACAGGGCGAGGAATCCCAGCAGGCCCCAGGTCCGGTGCCGGATCACCGCGTCGAGCTCCTTCAACAGGGGGCCGGCGGCCAGGGGAAAGGATTGCTCCATCATGGCTCGCAGGTTTCCAAGCGCGATTTCTGAGGATGAGAGCAGTGCGCCGAGAAGGACAACCACGAGCAGGCACAGGGGCAGGAATGCGAGGAAACAATAATATGCCAGAGTGGCTGCTTTCTGGAGATCGGAGTTATGCAGGAAGGATTTGACGGATTCCCGCAGGATGAACGCCGCGTACCTGATGATATGCAGAACTTTCACGCCGGCTCCTTTGCTCCCTGCCCCGCCGGGCGGCTCACCCGGATTTTGACCGCCTGCCTTGTCACAGGGCGTCAATCACTTCCCGCGCCAGTTGAACCCATCGGCGCACGCGGTCAGGGTCGCCCTGGACGGTCTCAACGTCCTTGAGAGTAATGTCTGCGCGGCAGTTCCGGCAAGCCCGCAGGTCGCGCGTCAGGATGCGGCGGATGCGCTCTGGATTGAAATCGTAGCCGACCATGTCGGTGGGGCTTGGGCGATAGCTGAGGACATAGTCGGTTCCTATTTGTTCCGCGCATTTTTCGACGTCGGCAAACGGCGAGACCGCGATGCGCCGCAGGTTGGGGATTTGCCGGAGCATGCCTATCTTCCGCGTCAGGTCCTCGCAGCAGCCGTAGGCGACAAGCCCGAATTCCTTTAGAACGGGCAACTGGTGCCGGAGCAGGAACTCGTTGTGCATTTCCGGGGAAACGGCCGTGAACTCCTGCGCGGCCATGAAGCCCCACAATTCCCGACGCCTGGCGCCGCGGGCGTTGGCCGCAGGATCCGGAAGCTCCTCCGCATAGGGCATGGCCTGGTTCCAGTGCGAGCTGAGTCCCCAGTCGCCGGCGGCCTCCGCCTGCTGGTGAACCCGGAGTATGCTGCCGCCGATGAACGCTACAAGCCGGTCCAGCCATTCCGGGTTGTCCGTCATGTCCAGCATGACGTGTTCAATTCCGCGCAGGGCGCCCAGGCACGTGGAAATGTCGCCGGCCCACCACCAGTAGGCAGGTGAGCGGTCAACGTTGATGGGAGCCACGCCGCCCACGGCCTCGTGCAGGCGCGCCGCGCGCGACGCCGTTTCGGCTTCGTCAATCTCGTGCCAGGGCGCGCGCAGCTTTTCGATGTCCCCCGGGAGCTTGATAGGGTAGTCGAGCTTGTACGAGCCGCGCGGGTCATCGCTGACGCGGCGCGGGATATCCACGCCCCAGCCGGAGCAGCGGTGGACTGCGCCGATGTTTATCCACGGCTCGAAGACAGAGTCGTCGTCCAGGCTGTCCCAGAACAGGTTGTAACGGAGCTGGTATTCGAACTCCCGGAGGAAGGGATCGCGGCAGAGGCAGCGGGAGTGGGGAAGCTCGTCGAAGGCGAAGGCCCTGACGTAGATCAGGGGGCGGGTGCGCTCAAGGCTGTTGTGGCGGCGCCACAGCCCGCGCCGCTCCCGCTGGACGTCTTTCCGGCAGACGTCCATGTAGCGGGCGGCCAGGTCGCGCAATATTACCGTGTCGGAAGCGCTCATCCCGGATTTTGCGGGCTCATTCTTTTTTTGCTGGCGGCAGGTTGTTTTGCCTGACAGCCTGAACAGCTTCAGCCTCGGCCGCGCGGGCAGTCGCTCAGGGTTCCATCAGCTTCTGGAAATCGCGCCTTGAAACCTGCCGCGAATACGGGGACTGCTCGAACAGCTCAGCAAGGACGACTTTTTTGCCGGCCCTGGCCCCGAGCGAGCGGCAGAGGATGGGGCGCGCCGCAGCGGTTCCTTTTTTGAAGCGTTCCAGGAACGTGAGAAGCCAGGCCCTTTTTTCACGGTCGGAAAGTTTTGATGCGTCGAAATCCCTGCGGCCGACGGACCAGGGGAGCCACTCGTAGAACTGGGTTCTGTGGCATTCCATGACCTTGAGCTTCAATTCGAGCACGCTGTCGAATTCGATGGCGGCATCCGCGCGGAACGGCCGGGGCTCCCGGAAGCCGTCGTGCATGTGCCCGTAAACGGGCGCTTTTTGCGGGATCGGCGTGTCCTCGCAGTTGTGGGGGACCATGACGACATACGCGGTATCCAGCACTATCTGCGCGGCCGCGCGGTGGTCCGGATGATAGTCGCACAGGCGGTGGGCCAGGACCACGTCCGGCCTGAAATTCCGGATCAGGCGGATCATTTCCTCGCGGTTCCCGAGGGACGCTTCGATGCCGCACGGATGATCCAGGACCTGGTACTCGAAGATGCCGGACATCCTCCGGGATGCTTCCGCCTCCTTCTTCCGGGCCGCAGCGGTTTCCGCGCGGGACAGCACGGCGTGCCCGGTGTCGCCGTTCGTTACGGAGACGAATTTCACGATATGTCCGGCCTTCGCCCATTTTATCGCGGTTCCCCCGCAGAGTATGTCGCAGTCGTCCGGATGCGCCCCGATTGCCAAGAGTCTTTTCTGTTCCATGGTCATTCCATTTCGTGTTGTTTTTTCCGTTACTGCTGAGGAGACAGGGTTCAGAGGTCAGTTACCGCCGGCTTTCCCCCGGTTCCGGCGGATACCGTCAACCTGCGGCCGCATCTGGCTGCGGGTCAGGGCGTCCGACACGCGGAACCCGGCGGCGTTCGGAAAGTTCATTGGGACCCAGTAGGTATCCATGTGGTCGGCGAGTTTGAGGATTTTGTCCCTGATAGAGAGCATGCGCGCTTCGCAGCCGAGGAAATTGGCGTCGTAATGATCCACGACCAGCGTCATCAGCGCGAAGACGTCGCGCGCATAGAGAAGCCCGCGCAAATCCTCGGCGAGAACGTTGGCCGTGCGGTCGTAAGTCCGGAACGCGTACGCTTCAGCCGGGTTCGACGGCCTGGCGCCGGGCGCGGCCATTCTGCCGGACGCGATCTCGCGCTCCCTCTCAAGCGAGGCGCGCGTGAGAGCGATTGCCTTTTCGTAGAGCGAGACGATGCGGGTTCCCTCGCGGATCGCCTCTTCCTGCGAGGCGTAATGCCGCATGCGGATCGGACGAGCGGGCTTCAGCCCGCGGTATGAGGCAATGTCCGCGAGAATGCTGGAGAACCAGGCGCGCCATTCCGCGACTTCGAGCGTGGCCTCCTCCACGGCGTCGTAGGCTTCGCGCATTGCGCCCGCGTGGACCTCGTAGCGGCGCGCGTAGTAGTATTCGAGAAAGGCGTCGAGGTCCGCGTCAATGTCCCATGCCAACAGCGCGTGCAGGACCTGGTTCTGGGCGCGGAATCCCCAGTTTGCCAGCGGCGAATGCATGTAGCTTACGGCGCGCGCGCCGAGCTTGCGGCAGAATTTCTGGGTGCGCTGCATGTTGTGGGCGAAGACCAGCGGCATGTCCTCGTGTCGCGACACGTTGTAATACTCGAGCACGCTGAGGCAGAGCTTCTGTTTGCCCCAGCCGCGCAAATCTTCCGCGTACATCTCGTTCTTTTCGCAGGGGCCCTCGCCGATTGCGTGGCGGTAGCAGCGGTTGATGACGCAGGCGGAGACGAAGTCGCGGGCGGCGATCATCTCTTTGGGAATTTCCCGCTCCGGGGCGCGCATCGTGGACGTGCCCTCGTAGGCGTCCATGTTGAGCATCACGTTGTGATCCAGGGCTCCGTCCGCCACGGCCCTGTCTATGCGCCTGCGCTGGGCCGCGAGGAAGGCGATGTTCTTGTCGGTGTCGCCGCCGAGCTTTTGGCAATCAGGGCACTGGCAGGTGGCGCCCCAGGTGTCGAAGCCGACGAGCGCAACGATGTCGGCCTCGTACCAGTCGGTCTTGAGCAGGCGCAGCAGCTCATCGGCGAGGAAATCCATCAGCTCCGGGTTTGAGGAGCAGAACTGGGTGCCCTGGGCGTTGTCCGCCGTCTTGATAGCGGGCGGCCTCGGGGTCCCGTACCATTCGGGGTGGAGGTCGAAAAGGCGCCTGCCGCCGGCGAGCAGGCGCTTCGGGTCCAGGATTTCGTGGTAGACGTGCCCGCCGACCTGGATGTACATGCCGAATTTCCGGGCGAGCTTCCTGGTCAGCGGGTAGTTCCAGTGGCAGTTCATGCGGTTGCGCGCCATCCAGAACAGATATTCCTCGGATTCCTTGGACGCGCCTTCCTCGCAGAAAGAGCGGTAATTGCACGAAGGCTTGAAAGTCCGCGATTGCCCTGGAAAGACCACGCGGTCCGTGAATTCCGGGACATATTCGCCCCGGGCCCCGGGCTCGAGCCAGTCCCAGCCCTGCAGCCGCAGAAACTCGTATATGCCGTTGATGACCCCGTTGCGGTCGGCCCCGGATATGCGAAGCCCGGCCGGGGACTCCAGCTTGAAATCGAACGCCCCGTACTGGAAATCCAAGCCGCGGCATTCCAGGGCGATGTAAGGCGAAGCGTCCGCGGGCGGTTTCTCCGCGAGCGCGATTTCAAGGCCCCCGATCGTGCGCGGCAGGAAACGGCGCAACTCGCATGCGGCGAACGAGACGGTGCAGCGCTCCGCGAGCGCCGGCGAGCTCCGGAAGTTGATGTCGTTTTCGGATGTTTCCCAGTTGTGCGCGTTATCGGCGAAACCGGGGATTGCGGCGGCGATGGTCAAAGTTGTCATTGGCTTGTCCCGTTTGGTTGAGGCGTGCCGCGGAACATGTGCGCGGCGCGCGTTGTTCAGGCATGGTGCGGCAAGGATACCACGCGCCGGCGCTCGGCCGCCATGCCGGCTGCCTGGGCCACCTCGACCGTGCGGCGCGAATCTTCGCCAGTTGTCGTGAGGTCCGCCGGCTCGCCGGCGAGCATGCGCAGCCACTGGTCCACGCAGCGTTCGTGCCCCGTCCAGGGCCCGGCCGGCTTAACCTTTCCGAAGGCGCCCGGCGCTGGCGGCGGACCTTCGAACAGGTCCGCGCAGGAGGCAGGGTTCTCCCTCAGCATGAGGTTCGTGCCCCGGCCCCACATGCAGTAGGCCTCCCCGCGCTCAGCCGTCACGTGGTTGATCTCGCCCAGCAGGTCGCAGCGCGTGGCCCAGTTGATCGAAAGCTGGGCCAGGGCCCCGGACCTGAGCCGGGCGGCGATGACGCCAATGCACTCGCCTTCCATGCGCGACGGGACCGCCTGCGTCATGCAGGCGACCTCGGCCACTTCGCCCGCATACCAGCGCAGCCCGTCGATCTGGTGCGTCAGGCAGCTCATGATCGCGCCGCCGCCCAGGCGCTCGGCGCTGCGAATCCAGTGCCCCGGCGGCAGGTCCAGGTCCTGGTTGTGCTCCAGCCGCCAGTGATGGACTTTGCCGAGCGCTCCGGAATCCAGCACCCGCTTCAGCGCCATCCAGTCCGGATCATAGCGGCGGTCGTGGCAGACCGTCAGGCTGACACCCGCCTTGCGGCATGCCGCGATCATGCGGTCGCATTCCTTCACGTTGCGCGCCATGACCTTCTCGATCAGCACCGGCTTCCCGGCCCGCGCCGCCGCCAGCGTTGCCTCCAGGTGGAGGTCGTGGGGCAGGAGGATGTCCACCGCGTCCACGTCCGCCAGCACGCTGCGGTAATCGCGCTCGATACGCACGTTCCCCAGCAGGGCCCGCACCTCGTCCGCCCGCTCCGGGTGCTCCTTGACAACCGCCGCTATCTCGCAGCGGCCGCCCGCCTTGAGGAATCCCCGCGCGTGCGCCTTGAAAATGCCGCCGGCCCCGATCAGGGCCACCCTGATCCTGCGCTTCATTCGTTCGCTCCCTTTTGCTCGTCTTCGCTGACGACAATTCCCTTGATATACCGGCCGTTGTCCCCGGAAGCCGCAGCCTCGAACGCAGCCTGGATCCGGCTCAGCCCGGAGACGTGGGTCATGAGGCGGTCCAGCGGAAAGCGCTGCCGCGCCATGCTTTCCATCGTGCGGCGCCAGTCGCCGGCCGGGTCCGGAGAGAACATGGGCGGCGCATAGTGGGTCGTGAACGCGTTGATGTAAAGCGGGTCATACAGGCCCTGTCCGTCCGCCCGCGGAATGCGGCCTCCGGCCACGACCAGGCGCCCCTGGGTCCGCACCATGTTTGCGGCCATTGTTGCGGCCTGCGCGTTGCCCGCGAACTCGATCACGGCGTCCGCCCCGCGCCCGCCGGTCAGGCGCCGCACCTCTGAGGGCGCATCGCACGACGCCGGGTTCAGGGTCACGGTGGCCCCGAACGCCCTTGCCAGCTTTAGCCTCGGCTCCGAGGCGTCCACGGCAATCAAGTCCCGGACATAGCCGCCGGCCAGGTCCGCGACAGCCGCCAGCCCCATGAAGCCGCAGCCGACAACGGCGACAACGTCGCCAAGCTCCGCGGCCGCCGCGCGCACAACGGTCGTCACGCACTTGAGCGGCTCCACCAGGGCCCCTGTCTGCGAGAACTCCGCCGGCGCCTTGAATAGACCCCCTTCCGGCGCCAGGGCGAAGGTGGCGAAGCCGGGCCATATTGAGCCCACCACCCAGTCGCCTTCCTTCAGGCCCCTGACCCAGGGTCCGCGGGCAACGACCTGCCCCACCGCTTCGTGGCCGAATGTGCTCTCCCTTTCGCGAGGCTGGCCGAACTCGATGATATCGCCCCGGCATATTCCGCAGGCCGTGACACGCACGAGAACCTGGTCTTCCTTCGGCTCCAGGTTCAACTCCCGCAAAGCGATCGTTCGCGGCGCGGCGCCAAGATGGGCGCAAATGCTTTTCATCGTTTTGCCGACCTCCTCAATGTATTCGAAAATACCGCAATATCTCCAACCGGCATCCGCATCCTGGCTCCCGGTTCAGGCGATAATGAAAATCTCAATCTGGCCTGGCGCGAGCCACGCGCCGGCGCTGATCGCGTCCGCGGTTTCCGCGTAGTGGGCGTCATGGTGGGAGACGCGGAAATCCTCCATGCTTTTGCCGTTCAGACCCGTGCGGATGATTCTGCGCGTCTTGTCCTTCGGGAGAATGAACCTGAACTGCCCGCTCTCGAACGGCGAGTTGTTGGCCAGCACCGCGTATTCCGTTCCGCGCCCGTCCTCATAGAAGGAGACGATGCCCGGAACGCCGTGCACGGACTCGACGCGCCTGATGAGCGGGTGCGAATTCTCCGGGAACAGCGGAAACCCGCCGTAGCTCTTGACGACGTGGAACGCTTCGCGGAAGTTGAGCGTTGTCAGCAGGTCGCCGTACATTGCGTGGAAGCGGCGCAGGACCAGTGAAAGGCGGGTGTAGGTCTCGGTCTTGCCGCCGAACTCGTCGATGGGCGAGCCGCGGTAGTTGTTGCAGGGCATGCCGTTGTAGAAAAAGAACCAGAGGATGCCCCTGCAGCCGCAGGCCACGGCGCTGCCGAGCTGCCAGCGCAAATCGTCCTCGTTCGGCACGCGGTAGCGGAAATGGCCGACCGAGAGCAGGGTTGTCCAGAGCGGCAGATTCGCAGCCTTTGCCGCGTCGCCGTATTTTTTCATGCTGAGAAAATAGGCGTCAATGCCCTCCTCGCCCGGGTTCATCTGCGAATAATGATCGTAGCAGATGAGGCGGCAGGAGGTCGCGGCCGCGAACTCCTTTGCCCATGCCGAAAAAGTCCTTCCGCCGAGCGCCTCCTTTTCTATGTTCGGCCAGTACGGGTTGAAGTTGAGGAATGGCGTGAGCGTTGGCGCGACCTCGAGCTGGATGTGGTACGCGCGCACGCACGCCGCCATTTGCTTTTCGCCCGATGGCTCGTCCCCAATGAAGAAGCCGAATACCGCCGGGTGGCGTCCGAAATCATCGTAGGCTTTTTTGAAATCGCGGCGGTAGGTTTCGTCGTCGACATCCCTGGCGAAGCTGAGGGAAGGAATGCATACGATCAATCGGATGCCCTGCGCCGCGCAGGCGTCCAGAAGCGCCAGGAACGCCGCCTTGTCGCTGTGCCCGTAGGTGAAGGTCGGGCTGAGCGTCAGCGTCATGCCGCAGTCCGCCCAGCGCTTCACCTCTTCCGGCCCGTACTTGCCCGCGGGCTGATAGTTCCAGAAACCCATGGGGAATTTGCCGCTCATTGTCCGCCTCCCTTATTTTATAACAATAATTGCATCGCCCTGAATACACAGGTCACAAGGACGACAGAATTCAGCAGTCGGAATGGAATTGCAAGCAGAATGCGAAAAGAACAAGGGCTGAGGGGATAGGAGATAGGGGAGAGGGGATAGGATAGAGGAGATAGGGGAGAGGGGATAGGGTTCAGGATTTTAAAGAGAATATCCAATATCCAACATCAATGTCCAATGTTCAAGTTCGAGGACGAGGACGAGGACGAGGACGAAAGAGGGGATAGGGGATAGGAGATAGGGGAGAGGGGAGAGGAGGAGTCGCCACAGAGGTCACAGAGATCACGGAGGGAGAAAGGAGAGGATAGGGTTTGGGGTTTTAAAGAGAATATCCAATATCCAACATGAATGTCCAATGTTCAAGTTCGAGGACGAGGCGGTGCGCTTCCCTGGATTATGCGGGTACGGCGCCCCGCGTTCCCGGAAGGGTATTTCCGATGGGCTGGAGGGCGGCGGGCCTCCGCCGCCGAAGAAAACAGGATGCAGACATATCTTGCGCAAAGGAGGAGATGGTTTTCCTATCCCCAAGCCTCTTCTGTAGTGCGCCACGGTGTGGCGCGATTCGCCGCACATACGGCAACTTTTCGGCGGCCGGGGCCCGTGCTGTTTTGGTTTGCGCGGGAATCAGGCGCGTGATAATTTCCTGACGCATTGGACGCGCAAAGGGGAATGCAGGGCGCACGATTTTTCGCATCCATCAGCCTGGGACAGAATTGCGGAAAGGAGCATGCAATGAAAGCCGGAGAAATCCTGATCGGATGGTCGTCAAAAGACGCGTCGTCTCCGCGCCCCGTAAATCTCCCGGGCCAGTTTCACATGCGCATTTCGAAGGGAATACTTGATCCCATTACGGTCAACGCTCTCGTGATCGGAGACGGCTCCGACACCGCGATATTCGTCTCGGTTGACACGTGCATCATCCTGGCGCCGCTGCTTGAGAAAGCCAGGGCCAAGATTTCGGCCGCCAGCCCCGAAATCCCAGTAAAAAAGATGCTCCTCAACTCGACGCACATTCATTCAGGGCCGGGCTACTGGGGCGGCAACAAGGCATTGGCGGACAGCTCCGTCATGACCGACGAGGAGTACGGCGAGCTGCTTACCGACAGGATCGCCGAAGCCGTATGCGAAGCCCACGCCTCGCGCGCGTCTGGCGGCTTCTCCTACGGCTACGGCTATGCGTGCGTCGCCCACAGCCGCAGGTCGGTTTATTTCGACGACCTCTCGAAGCGCCCGGGGAACACCAGCAATTCCACGCACGGGCTTAGCGGGCATGCCGCAATGTACGGAGAGACCAACGACGAAATGTTCAGCCATTACGAAGCGGGCGCCGATCATTTCATCAACATCTTCTTCACCTTTGACAAGAACGACAAGCTCACGGGCGCCCTCATCAACATTCCGTGCCCGTCCCAGTGTTCGGAAAACATTTACATGCAGAGCGCCGACTACTGGCACAACATACGCGAGGCCATTCGCGCCAAGTTCGGCAACATTTTCATTCTCGGCCAGTGCGGCTCGGCCGGCGACCTTTCGCCGCACATCCAGCATTACAAGAAGGCCCAGGAGCGAAGGCAGTTCCTCAAGTACGGCAAGCGCAACGACTACCAGGAGGAGCTGACGCGGCGCGACATCGCCGAGCAGGCGTTCAACGCCTTCTCGGAGGTTTACGAGTGGGCGAGAAAGGACATTATCCGCAAGGCCGCGGTCAAGCACGCAGTCAAGACGGTCAACTTGAGCAGGCGCCTGATCTCCGACGCGGAATACGAGGACTGCAAGGCCGGGCTTGCCGCGCTTGAAAAGACGCCTGTCAAGACAGACGGGACCAGGGAGGAACAGATCACGGCGAACTCATACCGGGCCTCCGGCATAGGCCGCTACAAGGGCATCCTGAAGCGGTACGCCGAGCAGAAAACCGTGCCGACACACCCGATGGAGCTGCACGTCGTGGCCATCGGCGACGTGGCCTTCACGGCAAGCCATTTCGAGCTGTACATGGATTACATGCACCGCATCCAGGCGAGAAGCCCGTTCACCCAAACTTTTGTCGCCCAGCTTACGAACGGCAGCGTCGGCTATCTCGCAACCGAGCGCGGTGAATGGGGCAGGGGATACAGCGCAAGCATGTTCTGCAACATTGTTTCGCACAAGGGCGGACAGGAACTCGTCGAGGAAACAGTCAAGACGCTCAAGGAGCTGCGCGTCTGAAACAAAAGGAGATGCCGGTGAAAAAGAACATCAAGGCTGGAATAATCGGGCTGGGCTGGCCGGGCAAGGAACATCTAAAGGGCTACCTGGCCTGTCCCGGGGTCGAGCTGGCGGCTGTCTGCGACTGGGACGAGCCCCTGCTCAAGAGCGTCGCGGCCGAGTACGGGATAAAGAAAACATACACCGATTACAAGAAGATGCTCGAGGTCGAGAAGCTTGACGCGGTGAGCGTGTGCGTGCCCAACTACGAGCACGAGGAGCTGAGCATTGCCGCGCTGAATGCCGGGACCAACGTCCTTTGCGAGAAGCCGCCGGCCATGAGCGCGGCCGAGGCCGAGGCCATGGCGCAGGCAGCGAAGAAGGCCGGGCGCGTGCTCATGTATGCCCTGGTCATGCGCTTCACCCCGGAAACGCGGTTTGCAAAGGACATGATCGACGCGGGCGATATTGGGGAGATTTATCTCGGCAAGGCGGGGTACACGCGCCGGCGCGGCATTCCCCTTGGCAAGGACAACTGGTTCGTGGACAATGCCCGGTCCGGCGGCGGCGCCATGATTGACATCGGCGTGCACGCGCTCGATTGCATCTGGTACCTCATGGGCACGCCTAAGCCCGTTTCGGTGTCGGGCGTAGCCTACCGGAAGTTCGAGCACTGCGTCCCGGCCGGAGTCAAGTACGACGTGGACGACGCGTCCATGGCGCTGATCAAGTTCGCGAACGGCGCCTCGCTTTTCCTTGAAGCGAGCTGGGCATGGAACCTGCCGGGAACCGCGACCAAGCTGGTGGCCGGCACCAAGGGCGGCATCCAGATTGAGCCGTTCCGGGTTTTCACCGAGAAAAAAGGCGTGGTGCTGGACGAAACCCTGGGCGAGAGCAGCATTCCCGCCGGCTACGGGTCCGCTCCGTCGAACCCGTTTGCGGGCGAGATCGCGCATTTCTGCGACGTTCTTCGCGGCAAGACAAAGCTCATCGCGACCCCGGAGCAGGGCATCCAGCTCATGCAGATGCTCAGGGGCGTGTACGAGTCCGCGGAAACCGGCCGCGAAATCCGGTTTTAGCCGGCTGAGTCCGGACAACCCGCGCCGGTCCGTGCCGGCGCGGGCGCGGCTTCTATGAGCCGCCTTTAACGGGCTGAATCCGGGCGCGCCACCCCGCGCTCTTCAGCATGGCATGGATCACTTCCGCGGCTAGTGTCGCCGATAGCAGGAGCAGGGTGATCGAAACGAAGGGCACCGGATCGACCCCGGCCAGGGCGCCTTTTGATTTCCAGCTGTCCCGGACCAGCAGCAGCAGCGCCCAGTTCGACATCGCGAACATCCATATTCCCGGGAAGAAAGTCACGGCCCATGCCCACTTCCGCTCCGCGGTCTTGAAGAGCCATACGGAAATCCCGAACAGCGCCAGCGCCGCCAGAAGCTGGTTTGACGCGCCGAAAATGTTCCAGAACACACGCCACGCAGGCAGGTCGGCGCCGTTCGCGTCGGTCAGGCGAAGAGTGACCAGGATTAGCGGCAGCCCGATGGACACGGCGGCGGCGAATACTTTTCCGGCGAGAGTCTTCCAGCCGAGCAGCTCCTGCATGATGTAGCGGGCCAGCCGGGTGCAGACGTCGAGCGTGTCGTAGACAAAAGTGGTGAAGGCCATCAGCCCGAACGAGATGCCGAAAGCCGCGGGAATGCCGGCAAGCTCGACGAACCTCCCGATGCCGGAGGCAAAAATGAAGTTTGGGGAACCCTTTGCGAGCGCGCTGTCCCTTGATACTATCATCAGGCAGGCAAGGGCCAGGGCGGCAACCATGGCCTCCAGGAGCATGGCGCCGTACCCGATGGGCTTCGAGTCGCTCTCTTTCTTGAGCTGTTTCGACGTCGTGCCGCTGCCCACCAGGGCATGAAAGCCCGAGCAGGCGCCGCAGGCGACGGTCACGAACAGGAGCGGGAACATGGCGCCCGAATTGCCGCCCGGCATGATGAATGCGGGATATGAAATTTTGAAACCGCCGAAAATTAGTCCCAGGGCGGCAGTCAAAAGCGACGCGTACATGAAATATCCCCCGAGATGCCCGCGCGGCTGCAGGAGCAGCCACACCGGGATGAGCGAGGCGATAAAGCAGTATGCCAGCAGAAAAACATTCCATGTTTTCTGGGCGGACACGGCCGAAATTCCAAAGATCGCCTCGATATTGACCGGAATATACGGGCCGACCCAGATGGCAAGCCCCACGAGGGGGAGAAAGATGATTGTAGCCAAGCCCAGGGAAATCCTGCCCGTCTTCAGCAGCAGCCCCATGATCAGGGGCAGGACCAGGTAAAGCAGCGAAGATGCCGCAATGGCGCCCCCGCCGACCTTCTCTCCGTTATCGAGAGTCACGGTTCCCACGAAAGCGCTGGACGTGATGTCCGTGAACGCCACTATGACATACACGAGGGCAAACCAGACGAACAAGAGAAAAAGGACCCAGGCGCGCCTGGAAATGTTTTCCCGGACAACCTCGGTGATCGAGAGCGCGTTGTGCCGCAGGGATGAGAAAATCGATCCCATGTCGTGAACGCCGCCGATGAATATAGCCCCGAGCACAATCCAGAGCAGGGCCGGCGCCCAGCCGAACATGACGCCGGCAATGATGGGTCCCGTGATCGGGCCCGCGCCCGCAATTGCGGAGAAATGCTGGCCCATGAGGAACTTCGCGCTCGTCGGCACATAATCAACGCCGTCCTCGTACTTTGCCGAAGGGGCGACTTTCCCGTCGTCGAGCGTGAAAACCTTCCTGGCCAGAAACGATCCGTAAAACCGGTAGGCCGCGAAAAATATGACAGCAACGCCGATGATAAGAAACATGATATTCATAGTCTCAACCTAATGCTTCAGCGCCGCGGCTTGTCCGCGCCCGCCGCATGCGATTGTCGGGTTGTCTCCCGCGGGTTTCATTGAATCAGTCCCGACCGTATTTCCGGGCGGGTTTTTCACGAACAGCGAGCGTTGGATCGGAAACAATGGTATATTCCATACCCTGCGGGTTTGCCACGCGCCGGGATGCGTCGAGAATTTCCATACCGACGACATTGCCGTCCTTGTCGTAATCCAGAATGATGCCCGGTTTATTTTCGTCGCTCTCCGCGACGGTTGCATTACTTAGAATAATCCGCAGCACGTCCACTGCCGGATCATAGGTCACTTTCATGGCTGCCTCCAATACTTTTGAATCTTACTGGTGCGATACGCCGTCACCACAACCGGCGGCTCAGGCATGTCATCAACAATCACGCGCACTAGGAAGACCTTGCCGTCGCCGAAATCAATGCGAGACTGATATGTCTTTCGAGACGCGCGTTCAATAACAATCTGCTCCGGATGCCGCAGGACCTCATCGGCTACTGCTTGTGGTATACTGCGCCGGAGCAGTTCCTCCCGGGCATGCAGGGAGTATCTAAATTTGGCGCTCATGCATCCCCCCACACCTCCGCCAGCTTGGCCTTGATCTTCGCCTCGGGCGGGAGAGCATAGCGACACCTTCCTGGGTGAATGCCAGAACCGGCTTCCTATGTCCACCTCGACCCGGCGCACTCTGACCAAACGCAAAATCCGGGTTCATCCCCTTCTATGCCGCAAACTGGTTGAGCGAAACGTAATCTTTCACGTATTCCGGGATCACATCGCGCCAGCCGTTCAGAGCCTTGATATCCGCCAGCGAAACCTTGGGATGAGGATAATAAAGAATGGAGATGGAAACGCAAGCGCGGTTTCCGGGGCGCGGTTTTTTCTGGCAATCCCGGCACGTTCGGTATAGCTTGAAACATTCGCAAGAATATATGAAGTCCGGATTCACGCCGGCACCTGTTTGAATACAAGGAGCTTGTCTGCCATGACGTCCAACCCCGCCCAGCGCAACCGCTGGTTCGCCATCGCGGTTCTGTTTCTCATCGTCAACACCCTTGGCGTGATCCTGCTTCTGGCCCGCTTTGAATGCGGCGCTAAAACGGGGGCGCGCGCCGAATTGATCTCTCCGGCAAAAGGCCGCCTTGAAGGTCGCGAGCCTTTGCGCTGGTGGTTCGACGCCGACATGGTCGGCGCCTCTGAAACCGGCAGGGCGGACCAGGCGGGGCTGCTGACAATGTCGCCGGCCGTCAACGGCGAGCTGGCGTGGACCCGGAGCGATGAGCTCACGTTCCAGCCCTCGAACAGGTGGCCGCCATGCACGGAATTGAACGCGATCCTGTCGGGCCCGCTCCGGAGCCTGGACGGCCGCCTGTTCTCGAGCCCGCAGCTTTTCAGGCTCGCCACGGCGCCGCTCACGCTCCTGGGCGCCCGGCAAACCGATCTGCGCAACGACAGCCTGAAGCTGAGCGTGGTTTTCAACGACCTGGTCAGCGGCCCTGAGGCCGCGGAGGGCATTTCGATCCAGACGCCGGACGGCGCAATTCTCGCGGGCAGCCTGGAAGGCGCCTATCCGGACGAGGACGGGACCAATGTTTGTCTTCGATTCTCGGTCCAGGGAATTTCCACGCAGGCCGCCGTCGTGGTGGTTGCCCGGAAGGGCATGCGCGGCAGCAGCGGCCCGCTCGCCATGGAATCCGACATGCGCGTCGAGGCGCCGCTTTCGCGCGAGCTCGTTTTCGAGCAGGCGGTTCCGCAAACAGAATCCTTTGAAGACGGCGCCGTTCGCGCGGTCTTCAACCATGCGCTCGACCTCGCCTCGGCCCCGGCCTTCATCAGCGTGGCGCCGGCCGTGCCCTTCACGATCGAGCCGTCCTACGGCTATTCCGGCGGCGCCGGCGCCTACCTCCTGCGCGGCCGCTTCAAGCCCGGCGCCTCTTACGCGATCACGTTCCGCAGGGGCCTGAAAAGCGAGTCGGGCCTCGCGCTCAAGGAAAACGTCACACGGACCGTCTACTTCGAGAACGCGCCCGCCGCCGCGGAATTCAGGGCCGCGGGGCAGTACGCTTCGTCCCGGGGCGGCAGGCGCCTTCCCCTGCGCCTGATCAATGCCAGGAATTGCCGCGCCATAATCCGCCGGATCTACCCGGACAATCTTCCCATCATGGTCAACCTCCAGAACAGCACGCACTACTACGGGGCGCCCGGAGACGGGCTGAGCAGGCCGGTTGCGGAAATTCCGGTGGCCGGGGAGCCGCCTGTCAACCGGGTCGTCGAGCAGACCCTCGAGCTCGGGCCGGCTCTTGACGGATTGCAGGGCGCATTTTCCGTTGAGCTGGTGAGCGATAATTGTACCGGCGCTCGCACGCTGCTTGTCGTCAGCGACAGCGGCATCCTGGTCAAGCGGTCGAAAAACGATTTGCTTGCGTGGGTCAATTCGATCAAAACCGCGGCGCCAATTCCAAACGCGACAGTCCAGGTCTGGTCGGCTGAAAACCAGCTGCTCGCCTCCGGTCCGACCGACTCGAAAGGGCTTGTCCTGCTTCCGCTTGATTCCGCGAAGGATTTTGGAACGCCGTCCGTGATCGTCGTTCGGAACGGCGAAGATATTTCCTTTCTCGACCTGCAGGAAAGCCGGATCGTCATCAAGGGCGACGGCGCAGGGGCGCGCGAGTATCTCTCTCAGGCTTACGAGGCATACCTGTTCACAGATCGCGGAATCTACCGCCCGGGCGAGACCGCGCACGTGAAGGCGGTTGTCCGCGGCCGCGACGCCGCATGCCCGAAGCCCTTTCCCGTGCAGCTGACCGTGTTCAGGCCGGACGGCCGAAAGGACAAATCGCTTTCAGGAATGCTCAACGAGTTCGGAACGGCGGAATTTGAAATGGCCTGGCCGATATTTGCCGGCACGGGGCGCTACGCCATGGAGCTCGACATTCCGGGCGGCAGCAACGCCATGGGCTCGACCTCCGTGCAGGTGGAGGATTTCGTGCCCCCCCAGGTCCGCGTCCGCCTGCGCGCTCCGCCCGGCCGTCTCGGCCCGGGCAAGCGCGTGACGATGGCCATCCAGGCCGACCATCTTTTCGGCAGCCCGGCGGCCGGGCTCACGGCGCAGGCGAGGGTGACCTTTGTGCCCGCGCCATTCCAGCCGGAGGGCTGGAGCCAATACCGGTTCGGCGATCCGCGCCTTGCTTTCAGCCCGATGACGGTGGATCTCGGCGCCATGCGGGCCGACGCCGAGGGGGAGGCCGAATTCGTATCCGCGCCACTGCCGCACTGGAGGCCGGCCGCGGCCCTGCGCGCGGTTATTTCAGGAACGGTTCTCGAGCCGGGCGGCCGGGCCGTGACCGCCAATGCCGACCGCCATTTCGATCCCGGCCCTTTTTATCTCGGCATCCGCCCCGGCGGGGACGGCATGGTTCAGAAAGAGCGCGTCTTCGATCTGGCGGCAGTGCTTCCGGATGGCGCCGCGGTTTCAAATTCCGTGGAAGTCCGGGTGGTTGTCGAGAAGATCGCCTGGGCCAGCGTCCTGAGAAGAGGCGCTGACGGAAATAACGAATACGTTTCCGAGCAGAAGCTCACCCCGCTGGGCACCAACGCCGTTCAGCTTGAAAAGGGCCGCGGCCGGTTCCGATACACGCCGCCCGCCACGGGCGCCTATCTCCTTTCCGTGGTTGAGCCCTCGAACAGCGTGAGCGCATCGCTTGTCTTCAATGCCGGCTCCTCCGGCCAGGCCTGGAACGACACGCCGCTGGAAAGCATTGACGTCGTTGAGCTTTCGCCCGACAAGCAGCTCTACGGCGCGGGCGAGACCGCGACGATTACGATCCAGGCGCCCTTTCCCGGCGAGGCGCTGCTCACCCTGGAGTCCGACCGCGTGCTGCACAGGGAGATAATCTCAATCACGAACAACACGGTCCGCTGGCAGGGCGTCATCCGCCCGGAATACTCGCCGAACGTCCACTGCACAGTCGCCCTGATCCGGCCGGCCGGCGCGCCCGAGGATTGGACACGCTATCGCGCGGCCGGCCGCGCGATTCTGGCC
>JAAZAB010000548.1 GCA_012514555.1 Lentisphaerota bacterium | reverse complement strand
ATCGCTATCGAAATCGAAACTGCTCCATATAGGTTGAATAAGGAAATCAGGAACATCAGGAAAAGAGAGGAGAAGGAGACAGGGGCCATGTCCTTCCTGATTTCCTGATTTCTAAATTATCTTCTGCCTGCGTGAAGAAAGGCTTTTGGGACAGGCAGGGTGAACCTGGAAAGAGCAATACACATAATCTGACTTGACCAGAGAATATCCAATATCCAACGAGGTAAGAAGTTTTGAGTTGGGCTCGGGGGGAATCGAAATCGCTATCGCTATCGAAATCGGGATCGAAAGACAAAGAAAGCGACAGGAACGATAGCGATCCCGATGGCGATAACGACATCGATCCCGATTGCGATACCGAATAGCGATACCGATAGCGATTTAGATGGGAGCACCCCAAAAGCATCAACGTGAGGCGAGATTCTGAGCCTGGAAAGAATAGGGTGAATCATGGCGGACGAGGGTTACAGCGACATATCGGGACGCCTGGCGGATTTGCGCGCAAGGCGCATTGTGCCGGCGACTATCCGCGTCCGGAACGGGCTCGTCGACAAAATTCGGATTGATTCCGGGCCAGGCGGGAAGGGATTCCTGCTGCCCGGATTCATAGACGCGCACGTGCACTTGGAAAGCGCTATGCTCGCGCCCTCCGAGTTTGCCAGGGCCGCCGTGCTTCACGGCACAACCGCGACAGTGTCGGATCCGCACGAAATCGCCAATGTCCTGGGCGCGCCCGGGGTCCGGTACATGGTCCAGGACGGGCGGAGCGTGCCGTTCCACTTCTTTTTCGGGGCGCCCTCCTGCGTGCCGGCCACCGTGTTCGAAACCGGCGGCGGGGCGCTAGGAGTCCGGGACGTGGAAACGTTGCTCGACTCGGGCGACATTTGGTTCCTGAGCGAGGTGATGAATTTTCCCGGCGTGCTGAATAACGACCCGGAAGTGTTGGCAAAAATCGCGGCGGCAAAAAAGCGCGGCAAGCCGGTGGACGGCCATGCGCCCGGGCTGCGCGGGGCGGCGCTTGCGCGCTACGCGGCCGCGGGCATAACAACGGACCACGAGTCGCTGTGTTTGGCGGAGGCGCTTGAAAAAATCGCGCTTGGCATGAACATCCTGATCCGAGAAGGCTCGGCCGCGCGCATCCTGGACGAGCTTGTTCCCGTCATTCGCGAGCATGCGCCATCCTGCATGTTCTGCGCGGACGACCTGCATCCCGATCACCTGCTGCGCGGGCATGTGAACGCCATGGCAGCCCGGGCCGTCCAGGCCGGGGCGGACGTGTTTGACATGCTGCGCGCCGCGTGCGTGAACCCGGCGCGGCACTACCGGCTGCCCGTCGGCCTGCTGCGGGAGGGCGACCCCGCCGATTTCATAATCGTGGAGGACCTTTGCGATTTCCGGGTGCTGGAAACCTGGATTGGCGGGCGGAAAGTCGCCGACCGCGGGACCTGCCTCATACCGCGCGCCGCCCCGGGGGCAATAAACGTTTTCAACGCCCGGCTCAAGAGCGTCGAAGATTTCGCCGTGCCGGCCGGCGCCGGGAACCTGAACGTCATCGCCGCGTTGGATGGCCAGGTCTTTACCGGGCGCCTGGCGATGCCGCCGCGGATTGAAAACGGGCTGGCCATTGCCGATCCGGGCCGCGACCTTCTGAAGCTTGCGGTTGTGAATCGCTACCAAAACGCGCGGCCCGCGGTCGGGTTCATACAAGGGTTTGGCCTTCGCGAGGGCGCGCTTGCCTCGAGCGTGTCTCACGACTCGCACAACATCGCGGCCGTCGGCGCGGACGACGAATCGCTCTGCGCCGCCGTGAACAGCGTGATACGGGCGCAGGGCGGCATTGCGGCTGTCGCGGGCGGCCGGGAATGGACGCTGCCTCTGCCGGTGGCCGGGATCATGAGCACGGACACCGCCGCGGCGGTCGCGCGCGCCTACCTCGAACTGGATCGCGCGGCCAAAACGCTCGGTTCAGGATTGCGCGCGCCATTCATGACCCTTTCGTTCATGGCCCTGCT
>JAAZAB010000547.1 GCA_012514555.1 Lentisphaerota bacterium | reverse complement strand
CCGGACGCCACGGTGACGCTGGATTTTGCCCTCAACCGGCTGGTCGGGCTGGTCGACAACCTGCTCGTTTACCCCGAGAACATGAAGCGTAACCTCGACCTGCTCGGCGGGCTCCACAACTCCCAGTGCGTCCTGCTGGCGCTGACGCAGGCGGGGATGAGTCGCGAGGACTCCTATGCCGCCGTGCAGCGCAACGCCATGAAGGTGTGGGAAAGCCGCGGCGACCGCACCGGGCAGTTCGCCGCCAACCTCAAGGCCGATGCCGAGGTGTCCGGAAAGCTGACGGACCTGGAGATCGACGCCATGTTCGACGATTTCTATCACTTGAAGCATGTCGACGCGATCTTCGAACGCGTCTTCGGACCAGTGCCGGGATGAGAATCTCCGAGGCCGATATCCTGATCCTGCCCGGCCTGGGCAGTTCCGGCGCGGGCCACTGGCAGCGGCGCTGGGCGGAGCGCTTTTCCACCGGACGGCTGGTAGAACAGGACCAATGGGACCGGCCGGTGCTGGCCGACTGGGTGGCGCGCCTTCACCAGGACATCATGCTGGCGACACGCCCGGTGGTGCTCATCGCCCACTCACTGGGTTGTTCCGCCCTGGTCCATACCGCGCAGAACATCAAGGACGCCAAGGTGCGCGGTGCTTTCCTGGTGTCGCCGCCCGATCTCGAGAATGAAGACGTGATCGCCGAACTGCCGCATCAGGTGCGGACGTTCCGCAACGTGCCGCGCGATCCCCTGCCCTTCCCCTCGCTGCTGGTCGCCTCGACCAACGACCGCTATGTCAGCGTCGAAAAGGCCGTCGACATGTCCACCGCCTGGGGTTCGGAATTGCACCTGGCCGGCGAGTCCGGACATATCAACGTCGAATCCGGCCACGGCCCCTGGCCCGAAGGCCTGCTGATGTTCACCCGCCTGATGCAGCGGTTACGGGCATAGAAAAGGGCGCCACGATCATGCCGTGACGCCCCGAAACTTTATGCGGCCAGAACTCAGCTCTCGCCGAGAACCTGGTCGCGGGCGGTCTGCACCAGTTCGACCATCTTCTTGCGAATCATGTCGTCGGAGACCGAAGCACCCTTGGCCTTGAGGTCGCCCTGGATCTTGCGGAACACGTCCTCGTCGCCGGCTTCCTCGAAATCGGAGGCCACGACTTCGGCGGCATATTCCTTGGCGTGCTCGTCGGACAGGCCCATATGCTCGGCGGCCCAGAGGCCCAGCAGCTTGTTGCGGCGTGCCTCGGCCTTGAAGCGGAGTTCGGCGTCGTGCGCGAACTTGCCTTCCTGGCCCTTCCTGCGATCGTCAAAACTCGACATGTATGTCTCCGCCTCGATTTTTCTTGTGAGGCGCAAAGCGCCCTATGGCCTGCACATATGCCGAGCGCGCACCCAAATCAACGGGCCGGCGCGCGGCATTTGGTCAGCGGCTGTTAACGGCTCGCCGGGGCTTTGGATGCAGTCCCGCGCGAATTCTGCGACCCTATCGCGGTTTGCACCCGGAGGCGCGAAAAAACTTGCTTTCCGCTCATGTTCTGGCGCATGAACGCGCCCAATTCACCCACTTTTCCAGACAGAGAACGGCAGAGCTCCCATGAACCGTCGGCGGAAGATCTATGACGGCAAGGCCAAGACCCTCTACGAAGGGCCGGAGCCGGGCACGCTGATCCAGTATTTCAAGGACGACGCCACCGCCTTCAACGCCCAGAAGAAGGCGACGCTGGAGGGCAAGGGCGTCCTGAACAACAAGATCAGCGAGTTCATCATGACTCGCCTGGGCGGCATGGGCATCGCCAACCACTTCATCAAGCGGCTGAACCTGCGCGAACAGCTGATCCGCGAGGTCGAGATCAT
>JAAZAB010000546.1 GCA_012514555.1 Lentisphaerota bacterium | reverse complement strand
ATGAACTTCTTTTACAACAGCTCACCCGTACTTTTTCGCGCATGGTAATTCAAACGCAATGCAGTTGAAAAAGCCTGATGGTTTACCGGTTATAAGCATCGTTCATTTTTCAAACGCAAAATCCGGGTTCAAGACAAAGGGCGTGAGTTCATGCGTGATCGGCCCGAAGGAGCGGGTCCGTTTCAAGCGGTTCGTCCAGGGCCTGCCTGCTTCCGTCCTGTTGTCCTGCGTCATAATACGCCTCCGTAGCGCCGCCCGGGCCCGGCGCGGCGCCGGGCCCGGGAGCCTTGCTATCTAATGGCCTTTGCGCGAATTCAGGGCTGATGCTGCACTGAATAGGTGAAAGAATATCCAATATCCAAGTGAGCGTGTGGGGTTGCTCCCGTCCAAATCGCTATCGGTATCGGTATCGTTTTCCACCTCTCCCAACTCAAGACTCAAAACTTCTGACCTTCTTTTTTCTTTCGATCCCGATTTCGATAGCGATGCCCCTGCCAATATCCAAGGAATCCGATGAACATTGGGAGTTCCTTGTTGGATATTGGATATTCGATTGCTCTTTCCAGGTTTATCCCGGATGTTACGGGTTTATTCCCGCCAGAGCTCCTTCAAGTCCTTGAGCGTTTCAACCACCAGCTCCTGTCCGCCGGCCGGGCTGACGAGGTTGCAGTACTGCGTCGCGCTGTAACCCTTGCCTTCCGCCCCGCGCTGGGTCGCCAGGTAGCTGCCGCCGCCGGCGCCGACCTCGGTCCCGGCCAGCTGAATGACAAAAGTTTGCACCGCCGGGCTCTGCGCCTGGATGCGGTGCATGTAGTCCATGTACAGCTCGAAGCGGTTGCTGGCAAAGGCCACGTCGCCCAGGCGCACGACATGAAGCTCCATGGGCAGCTTCGGCTCGGCATCCTGGGTTTCATAGCGCTTGATCACCGCCTGGCAGCGGTGGCGCCGCGATTCAAGGGTGGAATCGTGCATCAGGCGCTCTTTCGGGGTGCCTTGCGCGGCGTAAGGCTCCTCCTTTAGCTTCGCAAGCTGGATCATCTCGTCTTCGTACTCAGCCTTGGTAATGAAGCGCTTGGCCAGCGTGATGGTGCGGACCTTGTGCGCCAGGGGCGCTTGGGCCCGGCGGTCCTTGGATGCCCAGTCCAGCACTTCGGTGAAGGCGGCCGTTATGCGGTCGGCAATTTCCTGGCGCTGCGTCGTTCCCTTCAGTTCCAGCCGGCGCTGATGCGCCTTCTTGTAGTGCAGGACGATGGTCTCAAGGTCTCCGCCGGCGGCGCATTGCGGGAGAACAAAGACATTCCCATACTGCTTTTTGATGTTTTCGCGAACCTCGTTCCAGTAATCGGCTGTCAGGCGCCATTCGTGCATGGAGCACTGGGACGGGCAGGGAACATTGATTATGGCGCCCGTGAGCTTCCCTTTGGCGTCGAACGTGTAAAGAAAATTGACGAACGGGTCGGCGCCCGCTTCAAAATGGCTGAACTGCGGGTCATTGGTCTCGCCGTACATCATCGCGTGCCCGTTGACCATCATGCCGGGCCGGGAGACGGCATCGGGACGCCTGGAAGTATCGTCGAAGTAAACCGTGCGGCGGCTGTAACTGGTGGTGGCATACCCGAATCCCCAGGCGACTTGCCCCGGCTTGCGCTTTTTCCAGGCTTCAACGACAGCCGCCGCGGCATGGTCGGCGAAAAATACCTGGTATTCCGAGCCGGGCATCCGGGGCAGTGCGCAGGGGAATTCATCGGAGGAATCGTACAAGTCGCCGCCCGTATGAGCGTGCGTGGCGTTGATGACGATCTTTTCGGCCGGAACGGACGGATCGGCTTTGCGCACGCGTTCGCGGATCATTTTCACTATGGAAGAGTTGATGCCCACCGTGTCGCATGCGAGGAATATCACCGCGTCAGCGCCGTTGTCCAGCGCCAGCGATGTGACGGTAACCGGATCCATGACGCCTTCCGAAAGACGCAGGTAGAACTGTCCCCTGATGCCCACCGGCTTGTCCGTGCTGACATCGCGAATGGCCCAGCCGACCGACAGACGTTGTTCCTGCGCGTTCTTTTTCGCCTTCTTCATTTCCCGTTTCCTCCCTGCATGTTAATTTGAGCCCGGATTTTGCGGGTTGAGCGCACATCGTTATCGCCCTGCCGCGCGCGGCGGCGCGCCAGCAGGGACTGATGCCCGGAAACCCGCATTTCCGGGCCGTAGTATTTTACGGATCGCATCAAGCCGCGCGGTGTTGGGCTTCCCGCCGGGAACCCATGTCGGCGCCAGCCAGCCTCCTTCGTCGTGTTCGTTCCAGGCATAAATTATTATCGCATTGGCTTCGCATATCGGCCTGTTGTCTCGGGCGAATTCCAGGGCACGGGCCAGGTGGGACGCGATTTCACGGGGCTCGGCTGCGGACGGAAAAACATCCTGCTGGTGATAGGAATGCCCTGCTTCCCATGTCACGGGGTTGTCCTTGCGCGGCCGCTTGTCCCAGCCCAAGGTAACCATGGGGATATAAGGAACCCCTGCCCCGGCTGCATTCTTCCAGTACCTGTTTTCAACCTCCCGCGCCAGCGCTTCATAAGTGGCGTCCGCGCTGCCATAGGCATACGCCGATACGGCGTCAAAGCCATGGGTCTTCTCGCGCGCATAGTCTTCCCGCGGGCTCCAGCCCATGAAAACAAAATACGGTCTGAGCCCGGCGCACCTGGCCGCATCGCGGAATTCGGCGAACCTTTCCGCGGGAAAACTCCCCTTGTATCGGACTTGAAATGCGAAAACAAGAGGCCTCCCGCCCGGCACGGTCTGGTACCCCGGTTCCTTGAGAAGCGCCACGGCGCGATCGCGTTCCCGGGGCCACTGGTCTTCAGGCACGCCGAATGCGTTGTGAAGTATCAGGCAGAAGTTTATCCGGCAACGGCATGCGCTCGCCAGGTAATGCTTCAGCGATTGGCTCATGGAGCTTGATTCGGGATACAGCAGGAACGCCCAATAATCCAGGCCCGCGTCAGCGGCAAACGCTATTTCCTGGTCCATGACTTCCTGGCGGCCGCCGTTGATCCTGACTGTCGCATCCCCGGCGACTTCGGCGAACCACGGCAGGCGATCATGGTACTTCCGGGGCCCTAGTGTCCGCTCGACCTGCTTTGTCACCTCCCCGCCCGTCCACGCATCCCATCGGATCGCGCCAACAGCAGTCCTGTCTTCACCAAGACAGGCATCGCTCATTGCCATGATACAACTCCCGGCAATTAGAGGTCAGTTTTCTTTCTTTTCGGCGGGGGCCACGCTGCGGCAGACGGCGAGAAAAACCCGGTGCGCCCCGGCGCGGCGCAGTTCCGCCAGCCATGCCTCTTTTTTCACGTCCGGATACCGCTCAATGACTATCGGGATCGAAAGCTTGTACATTGCAGCGCTCCAGAGCTCATGGTTTTCTCCTTTCCGCGCAACGCGCGGCTTCAGCCGCTGCCCGGAGCCGGTGATGATTCGCCTGCCGGGCCGCCGGCGCTCCGGCATTCCGTGTGCTGGACGCCCAGCGCCGCGATCCTGGCTCGTACGGCCGGATCGCCCAGCTCCGGGCTGGCAACGGGATATACGCCCAGGTGCCCGGTATCCTTGAAGTGGTAGCCTTCGTATTCCCTGCCCATGCCGCCGTTGTGATACGTCGGGGGCGCGGGCACGCCCGCCTCCATCATGGCCCGGAGCTCGCCGAAGTGCGACGCGTAAACGTCCCGCGGGAGAACGGCCTTTCGCGCGCACAGCGCGGCGGCCATGCCGATGACCTCGCCCAGCATGCCCAGGGTCCGCATGACCCGAATGGACCCGAATGCCACGTGGGATGCGCTGATATGGCGGCCGCCCAGGAACAGGTTCGCAACATCCCTGGCGTACAGGCACCGGTACGGCACCGGGTATGGCCTGGTCAGGTTGCGGTGATACGCGCAGGACCGGAACGGCTCGGGAAACTTTGCGGCGTGCTCCGGATCGGGAAAATGGAGGTCCAGGTTCCAAGTGGCCGAGGCCGTGGCATCCGGGTGAATCACGCGCTCTTCGATGTCCCTCTGGGTCAGGATGTAATCCCCGACGACCCGGAAGCTCTCCCGCTTCCCGCCCAGGAACGTGATCCACGACAGCCTGTCGCGGCTCCATTCGTCCTTGCGCGGAGACCGGTTCTTGAGGAATGACCAGTTGGCGAAGATCGTCATCAGCCCGTAGTCCCGGATATACTCGGTTTCCTCGGCCTGGTTCCGGTACTGGCCCGTCTCCCACTCCCAGTCCCCGCTGCGGACATAATAAGCGTTCTTTTCCGTGATCTCGATTCCCCAGTCTATGTCCGGGAAGGGCGCGGGCCCGGCGTCCGGGTCAGACCGCCAGGTTACCGACATCCCCATGACCTGCCCGTCGCCCCGGACCGGGGCAAGGCTCTCGGAGAACGTTCCGCGGGCCTCGCGCCCTGTCATCACCGACGCCCCGGCCATGCGCGAAACCACCGCGTCGCCCGTGCAGTCGGCAAAGAGGTGCGCGCGGAACCGGGTCTCCGCCCCGCTGCGCACGTGGCGCGCAACGCACGAGGCGATTCTCCGGGGCGCGCCCCCGGCCATCTCCAACGAGATCACCCGCGTCTCCAGGGCCAGGCAATATCGGTCCTCCGGACAGTTGAGAAAAATGTTCGCCTTTCGCGCGTCCTCGTAGAACTCCGGCGGGTACACGCCCGGCGCGCCTGCGATGGGCGAGATTTCCTGCACCACGTTACCCAGCGCCGGATAGGGCGGCACGTGGATGAACCCGCCCATGGGCACGCGGATCTCAGAGCTGTTGCAGCCGCCGAGAATTGGACGGTCGTGGATGAGAACGACCCGCGCCCCCGCGCGGATGGCCGCAATGGCCGTGCAGATTCCCGCGATTCCACCGCCAACGACGACCAGATCATAGGTTACCGGATCCTCCCCGATGGCTGCGCCGGCCGCATTCCCGCGGAACCGGGCAAGCTCCTCTCCCCCGTCGGGGGGCCGATCCGCGCCCTCGCCGGCCAGGTAGAGGGCGTCGCAACGCCCGTTGAAGCCCGTGCGATCGCGCAGCGCAACGGTTGCCGGGCCCGCCGCCAAAAACAGCGAACCCGCCTTCTGCCAAGCCCAGTCCGGCCCGTTCGTGCCAAGCCGCTGCGGCAGCGCAAAGCCGTTGACGAGGACGTCGAATGTCCCTCCCGGACTGCCGCGCCGCCAGGGCGCAGTCCAGTCCCGTGTGCGAGCCCACACCGTCCACCTGCCGGCTTCAGGAATGACGCACACCGTCTGTGCATCGCGGACGGGAACGCCCATTCCGTGGGCCATGATGTACGCGGACCCCACCTGGCCCATGGACTGCTGGTCTATGACCCAGCCGCCAAGACTGTCAAACGATTCCGCCTCGATCCAAACGCCAGCCATGCGAATGCCTGCCCTTTCCGCCTCGACAACGACACGCCTCAGCCGCGAGGGTGCGCCGACAGACTCATCCGGGCAGGCTGAAGGCGCTGTTTCAATGGTCTTATCTGTAGACTTCCCTTCGATTCCCGATTCGGAGAATCAGGACATCGTTTTCCAGAATGGCATAGATGACTCGGTAGTCTCCAATGCGTATCTTGCGAAGCCCTTTGAATTCCCCTTTGAGCGTGGGGCAGCGGTCGGGGTGGGTGGAGAGTTCCTTCTCGATCTTGTCGAGGACGCGCCGGGCTTCCCGCTTGTCGAGGCGCGACAGGTCCTTTTCGACGCTTCGCTTGTATTGTATGTTATAGGCCAAGGGATTTCCTCAGATCCCGGCCGGAAATCACGGGGTCCTTGTGATCGCGCAGCCGGTCGAGGGCAATCTGAACATCCGCGAAGTCCTCTATGTATCCTTCCAGGGCTTTCTGCACGTGGAAGGAGCGCGGACGTTCGGTCTCCTTGGCAATGTGATCGAGTTCCTTCGCCAGGCTATCAGGCAGTCGAATGGACACCGCTGTGCTCATAAATCACCTCTTTTGTCATATAATGTATACAGTGATGACGATAGTGTCAATGTAGTATTTCATCTCCATCGAACGACGGGCGTGACCCCCGGGTCACCCGCCTCCCGCGGCGGGCGAACCGTAGCGCTATGCGCGGTTGGCTGCGAACAATTGTTTCACCGAGTCCTTCATGAGCACCACGATTGTGAACACGCCCAGTACCGTCCCGAACGGCATCAGCATGCACTCGATGCCGGCAATGACGAGGCAGAATGTCCGGGAGAGTCGCCGCTTCAATTTGCGCCCCGCGGCAACGATGAAGCCCGCCAGCGTCCACCCGGCGACGATGAAGACGGCAGGGAAGAGAATGAAAAACCAGGCAAGGAACTTCGGAGGAGCATCCTTGCCGTCAAACGCGCCGCAAAGCATGGCGATCCCCACGGCAACATGGATAAGAAAGAAGCAGGAAAACAACGCCGTAAGCCCTCCCACGATGTAGTGGAATATGGCAAGCAGATCGAGATTCCTTTCGTCTTCTGTCATCGTCTCATCCTTTCAGCCAACGCCAGGCGGAGCCTGCGATTGCGCCTCTTTGGAATAATCGAAGGGTGTCCGCGATGGTTCGGCCATTCATCCCGTTGTTTTCCCCGGAATATAGTCCTTCCTTGCCGGAGAGAAGACCTCGATGGCCACCGAGTCTTCCGCGATTTGGGCGCCATGTTCAACGTTCACGGGAATGTTCCAGGAATCCCCTTCGCGCGTGTCGAATTCCCTGCCGCCGATCTTGAGGCGAATGTGTCCTTTGACCAGGTAGCCTGTTTGTTCGTAGGGGTGAGAGTGAAGAGGAAGGAGACTTCCTTTCGCGAGAATGAACTCGGCCATGAGAGTTCTCTCGCCAAAAACCAGTGTCTTTTGTTTGACGCCCGCCAATGGTTCCGCGTAGCCGGTCTCTTTTCGCTCATTAAACATGTGT
>JAAZAB010000545.1 GCA_012514555.1 Lentisphaerota bacterium | reverse complement strand
GCCGGATCGCCGCCCTGCTCGCCGCAGATGCCGATCTTGAGATTAGGCCGGGTGCCGCGCCCCTTTTTCACCGCCATGGTGATTAGCTGGCCGATGCCCTCCTGGTCAATGGTCTGGAAAGGATCCGCGGACAGGAGTTTCTGATCCAGGTAATCGCCCATGAACCCGCCAATGTCGTCGCGGCTGAACCCGAACCCCATCTGGGTCAGGTCATTGGTTCCGAACGAGAAGAACTCGGCGCATTCCGCCATCTTGTCGGCAAGAAGGGCGGCGCGCGGAATCTCGATCATGGTTCCGTAGGCGTATTCGAGCTTTTTCAACCCGAACTTGGCCTTGATTTCCGCGGCGATCCTGTCGCAAATCGCTTTCTGGTGCTTCAGCTCGCGAACGTCGCAGGTGACGGGCACCATGATTTCCGGCTTGCACTTCCGGCCATCCTTGATCAGCTCGGCCGCCGACTCGAAGATGGCGCGAATCTGCATCTCGGTCACTTCCGGGTAGGTCACCCCCAGGCGCACGCCGCGATGCCCCATCATCGGGTTGGATTCATGCAGCTGTTCGCCGCGGGCCCGGATCGCCTCGATGGAAATGCCCAGCGAGTCCGCAAGCGCCTTCTGCTTCTGCTCGCTTTGCGGCACGAACTCGTGCAGCGGCGGATCGAGCATTCGAATGGTGACCGGCAGGCCTTCCATGGCTTCCAGCGTGGCCTTGATGTCCTTCTTGACGAACGGATAGAGCTCATCAAGGGCCTTCTTGCGCTCATCCTCCGTTTCGCTGAGAATCATCTTGCGCAGGAAGAACAGCGGCTGGTCGCTGTCCACGCCATAGAACATGTGCTCGGTGCGGAACAGGCCAATGCCCTCCGCGCCGTACGCGCGGGCTACCCTGGCGTCATCGGGAGTGTCGGCGTTCGTTCGCACTCCGAGCTCGCGGAACTTGTCGACGAGCTTCATGAACCTCTGGAGCCGCGGATTCTCCGTGGCGTCGAGCATCGGCAGCGAGCCGTCATAAACCGTGCCGCTCGTCCCGTTCAGGGTGATCTCGTCGCCTTCGTTGTACGTCTTGCCGTCAACCGAAAGGGTCTTGGCCGCCGTGTTCACCCTCATGGCGCCGGCGCCCACAATGCAGCACTTGCCCCAGCCGCGGGCTACGAGCGCGGCATGGCTCGTCATGCCGCCGCGGGCCGTAAGAATGCCCTCGGCTGCGCGCATGCCCTCAACGTCCTCCGGGTTGGTCTCTTCGCGAACCAGGATGACCTTCTTGCCGGCCTTGTTCCAGGCCACGGCGTCAGACGCGGTGAACACGATCTGGCCGCTCGCCCCGCCGGGGCCGGCAGGCAGCCCGCTGCCGATGACGGCCGCGGACTTCTCGGCGGCGGGGTCCACGAACGGGTGCAGAAGCTGGTCAAGGTGCGTGGGCTCCACGCGCATGACCGCCGTCCTGGCATCGATCAGCCGCTCATCGAGCATGTCCATTGCCATGTTCAGCGCAGCGGTGCCGGTCCTCTTGCCGTCCCGGCACTGGAGCATGAAAAGCTTGCCTTCCTGGATCGTGAACTCGATGTCCTGCATGTTCCGGTAATGCTTTTCAAGGGTCGTGCGGATGCCGAAAAGCTGCCTGTAGGTTTCCGGCATGGCTTCCTGGAGGCTCTTGAGGTGCCGGTTCTGATCATTCTTGGTGTCGTCGTTCAGGGGGCTGGGCGTGCGGATTCCCGCAACCACGTCCTCGCCCTGGGCATTGACAAGCCATTCGCCGTAGAACTTGTTGTCGCCCGTTGCCGGGTTGCGCGTGAAAGCCACGCCCGTCGCCGAGGAATCGCCCATGTTCCCGAACACCATGGACTGAACCGTTACCGCCGTGCCCCACTCGTCCGGGATGCCTTCTATGCGGCGATAGGAAATCGCGCGCTTGCCGTTCCAGCTTTTGAAAACGGCGCCTATCCCGCCCCACAGCTGCTCCATGGGGTCGTCCGGAAACTCCTTGCCCAGCACTTCCTTGACCTTGCTCTTGAACTCGGCGACCAAAGCTTTGAGGTCTTCGGCCGTGAGCTCCGGGTCCGCCTTGTAGCCCTTCGCCTTCTTGAACTCGCCAAGCAACTCGTCGAGCTGCTTGCGTATGCCCTTCCCTTCCGCGGGCTCGATGCCTTCGGCCTTCTCCATGACGACATCCGAATACATCATGATAAGGCGGCGGTAGGAATCCAACACGAAGCGCTCGTTCCCTGTCTTCTCGACAAGCCCGGGAATGGTTGCCGGGCACAGGCCCACGTTCAGCACCGTTTCCATCATGCCCGGCATCGACTTGCGCGCTCCCGAGCGGCACGAGACAAGCAACGCGTTCCGGGGATCGCCGAACTTCATGCCCATGAGCGCTTCGGTCCGGGCAAGAGCGGCGCTCACTTCTTTCCTGAGGGAACCCGGAAATTTCATCCCGTTCTTGAAGAAATCGGTGCAGCATTCGGTGGTGATCGTGAAGCCGGCAGGGACGGGCAGGCCGAGCAGGCTCATTTCGGCCAGGTTCGCGCCCTTGCCCCCGAGCAGGTTCTTCATTGTCGCGTTGCCGTCGGTGTTCTTCCTGCCGGGCCCGAACAGATACGCGTATTTCTTTGCCTTGACGGATTTCCTGATCGCTGACGCTTTTGCCATGCCCGTATCTCCTTAATGAATGGTTCTCGTCAAACGGAAAAGAAGTGATGAACACTATCACGCTCCGTTCCCTTGTCAAGGCAAAAGGGACAGTGTTGCAGCGGATTCGGAGTATGTCAATACGCCTTCACCCGCTGCGCCTTGCATCTGCCGCACTCTGACCAATCGCAAAATCCGGGATGAACATCGATCTTGACTTGCGGCCCTGAATGTCGTAGCGTGAGAACGCTTGAATGCAACAATTTGCCCTTTAATATGTTAAGGATCATGCACAATGACCGTCACCGCGCACGATAGAAACATCCTCAGGGATCTGGCCAGACTCAAGGCGGAAATCGGAAACCTGCCTGTCCAGAAGGAAACGTCTGACCTCTGGCGCAAGCTCAATCGCCTGGAGCCCACGCGGCCCCTGGTCTGGATAAACGAAATCCCATGGCACGAACTCAACGCGGGCGGGGAACTCGACTGCCTTTGCGAGGACAAGGCGCTGAAAGATGTGGAATATTCCCTGCGCGCCGAGCTTTACCAGTGGAACCATTTTCGCTGCGACATGGTCGTCGAGCCGGTGATCTACAACATGATCGTGGGCGGCCCGTCAAGCAGCTACGCGGACTACGGAATCCGGGAGCAGGTCAACCGCTCGGATGACGGCCAGGACGTGGGCTACATCCCGGTCATCAAATCCGAGGCGGACGCCGACAAAATTCGCACGCCTGAAGTATGGTATGACCGCGAAGCCACGGAGCGGAACCGGCTGTTCCTCTGCGAGATATTCGACGGCGTTCTGGAAGTGCGCACGCGCGGGATTGTCACCCAATGGCATTCGCCCTGGGACCAGATGATCCACTGGTATGGAATAGAGCAGCTCTACGCGGACATGTACGACCGGCCGCACCTGGTGCACCGGCTGCTCCGGAATTTCATGGGCGCGCTGAACGAGGTGGTTTCGCGGCAGGAGGCCATGGGCATGCTGGACGTCGGCAACGGCAACTGGCGCGTCGGATCCGGCGGCCTGGGCATCACGGACGAGCTGCCGGCATCGAACCCTGACGGGCATCGCATTTCGACCAGGGAACAGTGGGGCTGCGCAACCGCCCAGATATTCTCCGAGGTCTCCCCGGCAATGCACGAGGAATTCGCTTTGCAGTACGAGCGCCCGCTGATGGAGCGGTTCGGGCTGACCTACTATGGCTGCTGCGAGCCGCTCCACAAGAAGATCGACTTGCTTCGCACCGTCGGGAACCTGCGCAAGATTTCAATGAGCCCTTGGATCAACCTGGACGAGGCCGCGGACAAGATGGCGGCCGATTACGTCTTTTCCTTCAAGCCGAACCCCGCGCACCTGGCCATGGGCGCATTCGACGCCGGCATGGTTCGCTCATACCTGGAAGGCGCGGCAAAAAAAACACGGCGCAACCGCGTCGAATTCATTCTCAAGGATATCACCACGGTCTGCAATCAGCCGCGGCGCATTGACGAATGGGCCCGAATCGCCATGGACGTGGCCCGGAACGCGTGATCGCGCCACCGCAAACGAGGCCAACCGGACGGAACGTGAAGACTCCGGCGGCGGCGGTAGAGCGGGGCATGTCGACGGAGTCACCACCCAGGCAGACAGGATTCAGGAGTCAGCATTCAGATCCATGAAATACTCACGATCGCTTTTCATTGCCCTGTTGATATCGCTGCCCCTTTACCTTTTCAGCACGTTCAACCATGATCTGTGGCGGCCGGCGGAGGCGCGGGAGGCCGGGATCGCCCGGGACATGATCGAATCCGGCAACTGGGCGTCAACGCACCTCAACGGGCGTTTGTTTCTCGAAAAACCTCCGCTCTACACCTGGACGCTCGCGCTGCCTCTCAAGCTGTTCGGCTATCGCGACTGGGCGGTGAGGATTTCCGTGCTGCTTTTCACCGCCGGAACACTGGCGCTCACTTTTGCGTTTGCGCGCCGGCGCCTGGGGAACGTCGGAGCGCAGGCTGCCACGGCAAGCCTGGCTTCGATGTGGCTGTTCATCGAGGTGAACCACGGCGCAATGGTTGACAACGGGCTGATGTTTTTCACGACACTCTCCATGCTCGCGTTCGACCGGCTCGATGACGAGTCGGCGCCGTCACTGCCATGGGCGCTTCTCTTCTTCGCCTCGCTGGGGCTGGCCTTCCTGTGCAAGGGGGGGATCGGGCCGGTTCTCGTCGGCGCTGCCTGCTGCTGCCTGATCCTGTTCGGCAGACGCCGGGGCCTGCCAGCACGCATGCACATCCCGGCGGGGCTTGCCGTTTTCGGGCTGGTGGCCTGCGCCTGGCTGGTCCAGCTTTGGCTCAGGGGCGGAGAAGAATACTTCAGGGTGTTCTTCGTGGAAAACCACATCAAGCGCTTCCTTGGCACGGTCGGGCCGCGGGGCGACGGCATTTTCGATTACATTCCCTACTATCTCCCCTATATTTTTCAGGCGCCGGCGCCCTGGACGCTGCTGATCCCGTTCGGCGCAAAGCTGGCATGGGACATGCGGCGGGCAGGCGGCGAAGCCGCGCGCCATTCGTGGGACATTGTCTTCTGGTGGTGCCTCGGCATGCTCCTGATGCTGAGCGTCGCGGGGTCCAAGGACAACCAATACCTGCTGCCGCTGCTGCCGCCGCTGGCCGTGCTCGCGGGGCTCTTCGTGGAACAGACATGGCTGGGGCTGCCGGCGCCGCGTTTTGCCCGGCCGGCCCTGTGGCTTTTTGGCGCCGCGTCCTGCGCGGCGGTCTCGGCCCTGCCGCTGATGCCGGGCTTTATGCGAGGCGCATGGCGCTTGTTGGATGTTGCGCTGAGCGCGGCTGCGGCGCTGGCCGGAACCTGCGCGCTCGCCGCCCTGGCGCGCGGAAGCGCGCGCGGCTTCTGGACGCGCATGGCCTGGCTCGCAGTTCTTGCCGGAGTATTGATGGGGCTTTACGCCGAGCCGGAGCTGAACCGGGAAAAAAGCGGCCGTCCCCTCATAGCGGAGCTGGACCGCCTTCTCCCGCGAGACGCGGTTTTCTGCGGCTACAACCTTAATGAAAACACTGAGGGCATGCTCCAGTTTTACGGCTGGCGCCCCCACATCATGGTCAAAGCCCGCCGGGCGGCAATCGAACTCGGCACGGACCGGCGCCCGATTTACATGGCGCTCATGTCAAAGAACGAAACTGATGAAACCGCGGAAGCGCTTGTCAGTTCCGGCAATTGGCGGATGGTTGAAAGGTTCGAGGCCGGGGGCCGGTTTTACCGGATACTTGCCAACCGCGCGGCCGACGCAAAGCGCCCGAACTCATGACGGCGGCGCGGCGCTAGAGGCCGCTGATGATTTCGGATTCGGCCGCCTCAACGGCGCCGCGCACGCCGGTTGCGTCAGGCGCCTCGCGCACATGTTCCAGCATCCGTGTCTGGGCGCACATCATGCAGATGCGGGCCAGCACATGAAGATGGATGCGATCGTCCTGGCAGCAGATCAGGAAGAATATGTCCGACAATCCCCCGTCAACCGCTCCGAACGGCAGCGGGCTTACCGCCCGCCCCAGGCACAGGAACGAGTCCTCGAACGCGTACGGATCGTGGTTCCGCGGGTGCAGCAGCGCCACGCCGCGGGCCAGGGCAGTGGAGCAGAGTTTTTCGCGCTCCAGCAGGCTCTGGACAAGGTCCGCCGGATCGTTGGCCAGGCCTGTCTTTCCGGCAAGCTTCACCATGTCGCGTATCACCGACGGCTTGCTCCTGGACGTCAGGGCAACCTCCACGCAATCATTGCGCAGCAGTTCGCTCACTATGGCGTGGCCCCTGGAAAGGTCGTGTTCCTGCACCTCGCCGCGCCGCGCGAAATCCCGCAGGCCGCCCTGCTCCATCCGCAATATTCTCTGCGAAGCCCAGGCATCAAGGTCCCGTTTGCGAAACACAATACGGGGCCCCCTCTTTTCGAATGGAATATCGCTGCGCTTGACCAGCGCCGCAACATCCGAGACAGACAGGCGGAGGTGGCGTGCCACTTCCTCCTGGCTCAAAACACGATGCGGCATGGAAATCCCCCCCCGGAAAAAATCACCTCGGATCGGACACCCGGCCGATGAACAGGATCATGCCGGTCTTCAGGTCGCGGATCAGAAACAGGAAAGGGCGGTCGGCCCGGAAATCAGGAGGGGCTCCCATCGGAATGCCCTTGGCCCGCACGACGGCCGCGGCCGCGGCCGCGGCCTCCGCGCCATCCTCGTTCGCTTCAACAAAGGCCGAGTGAACCACGGCGGACAAGTACAAATCCCCCTTTCCGTTGATCCCACTGAAATCGGCGCGGTTCACATCGAAGGCATCCGGCATGCCCATGGCCGAAAGGGGCTTGGACAGCTCATAAAAGCTCCCGACCCGGAACCGGGGCAGGAACACCCTGATTCTTTCGGGCCTCAATCCTTTGACAACGGCCTGCAGCCTGACAGTGCTCAATGTCCGCTCGACGCCTCCGAGGCCGGCTGTCTGTTTTGGAAGAAGGATCAGCATGGCCATTGTCCCGCCCCGGCACGGCAGTTCAAGCGCCTGCAGATCGGCGGCATCCAGGAATGGGAATTCCCGGACCTGGGTCATTGTCGGGACCCTGACGCTCCGGCCTGCGCCCGTGTGAAAATCCAGGTCCCGGGTCAGGCCCTCTGGAAACCTGAACTCCCAGGCGCCCTTGAAATACAAGGTGTTCACCAGCACCAGGCGGGTCATCTCGTCCAGCAGCCCCGGCCGGATCAAATCGCGAAAGCGATCCCGCGTCCGCCGTGAAACCCAGCGGTTGATGTTCAGGCGCGCCGTCTCGTTGGAGCGCGCAAAATCGGCCTTGAGCACCTCCGCGCCGCAGCCGGCCAGGATGCGCCCGGAAAAGAGCGGCAGTATTTCCTCGGCCTGATCCACCCAGACCGCGTTGGCGCTTTCAACGAACGCGCTTCGCTCCCTGTACGACAGCAGCCGCTTCGCCTGCGCCGCAAGGGCTGCTTCCACATCTTCAGGGTCGCCGGTCAGGCCCAGCGCGCCCGTCATCTGGCGCTCTGTCCGCCCGGCCGCGCCGGCACGCGCCATGACCAGGGCAGAGACCACATTCCAGGGGGACACCACGATGTTCCCGGGCTGCGCCATCAAGCGCCCGTACAGCTTGAATCCGAGCGCGTTGACCGATACCGTCAGGCGCTCATCCGCGGGAGTCGGCCGGTCAGCATCAGCTACCGCGGCCTGCGCCCGGGGCGCGGCGGCAAAACACGCCGAAAAGACAAGAATTCCTGATACGATTGTGCGCATGCCCTTTATAATCCCGGATTTTGCGTTTGAAAAATG
>JAAZAB010000544.1 GCA_012514555.1 Lentisphaerota bacterium | reverse complement strand
CTCATCTCTCGCTCACTTGGACATTGGATATTCCTTGTTGGTTATTGGATATTCTCTTGATGTCTTTCACCTATTCAGTGCAGCATCAGCAGAGCCGATTTACCGTAGCAACAAGTTTCACATAAACCTCTTGCAGCGAGCGAAGACAACCGCGGAGCAGTTGAACTGCTCCATATAGGTTCATGATGAACGTGGCGTTCGGTCTCTGGGATTGGCTCCTGATCGCGGCCGTGACCGTCATGTCCACGGCGCTGGCATACATGCGCCACCCGAAGCTGAAGGCGCAGGTGCTGTCGCTGCCAATTCCGTTCTCGATCGCGTTCATGGCGGTGGGTGAGCCGATTGGCATGGCAAACCTGCTCGGCCTGCTGTTTTTGATCCTGTATTTCCATGGGGTGCGCGCCGGGCACGTGATTCGTCAGGCAAAAGCGCGGTGAAAAATGCTTGACGACACAAGACTCTTGGCGCATCATTGACCGGAAATTCTTAATCACCAGAGATTTTGCCCATGTTTAGCAGGATTTTCGAGTTTTTTTCAAACGATCTTGGAATAGACCTTGGAACTGCAAACAGCCTGGTGTTTGTCAAGGAAAAGGGCATCGTTCTGCGCGAGCCGTCAGTGGTGGCGGTTCAGACTGGAACGACAAGGGTTCTGGCTGTTGGCGAGGAAGCCAAGCGGATGTTGGGGAGGACGCCGGGGAATATCACGGCGATCCGGCCCATGAAAGACGGAGTGATCGCGGATTTCGAGATCACGCAGGGGATGTTGCGTTATTTCATAAGAAAGGCGCATAATAACCGCCGCATAATGGTAAAGCCGAGGATAGTCATTTCCGTTCCCAGCGGGATAACGGAAGTGGAGCGGCGTGCGGTGAAGGATTCTGCCCTTTCAGCCGGAGCAAGGGAGGTACACCTGCTCGAAGAGCCGATGGCGGCTGCGATAGGCGTCGGGCTGCCCGTTGAGGAGCCCGCCGGGAACATGATTGTGGATGTCGGGGGCGGGACCACGGAAGTGGCCATGATTTCCCTGGCCGGCATAGTGTTCAGCCGCAGCGTGCGCGTCGGCGGTGACGAACTGGATGATGCCATCATCCAGTACATGAAGAGGGTTTATAATTTGATGATCGGCGAGAGGACCGCGGAACAGGTCAAGATACAGATCGGTTCCGCCTATCATCTCGACGAAGAGATCAGTATGGAGGTTAAGGGGCGGGACCTGGTCGCGGGATTGCCCAAGACGCTGACGCTGACCTCCGAGGAGGTGCGGGAGGCCATGATGGACCCGGTTTCCGCGATTGTGGAAGCCATACGGTTCACCCTTGAGCGGTGCCCGCCGGAGCTTTCGTCGGACCTGGTTGATCGCGGGATCGTGATGTCCGGCGGGGGCGCCCTGCTGCGCGGGCTCGATCGCCTTGTCGCGGAGCAGACCGGGCTTCCCGTTCACGTGGCCGACGACCCGCTCAGCGCCGTGGCCATAGGGACTGGCATGGTCTTGCGCGAATTGAGCGTGATGCGCAAGGTGGCCAAGACCGACCGCCGCCTTTAAGCGGCAACCTCCTTCCTGATCCGCGGCCGGCCGCGCCGGCGCCCTCTCCTGGAACTTGCAGTCCCGTCGCCTCTTCTTGATCCGGCGCCCGCGCAGGGATTACGCGTTTGAAACGGATTTTTGCATTGACAGCGATTGCGGGGGCCGTTGCCCTGGCCCTGGTACTCATGCCCGGTTCGACGGCCGACCGGATGAACGCGGCGTTTCGCGACGCTTTTTCCCCGTTTCTTTCGCTTGTCTCCGAGTCCTCGGCCCTGCTCCGCGCGTCGTTTCAAAGCGCCGGACGACTGACCGCGGAAAACAGGAGGCTGGAAGACGAGCTTGGGCGGATGCGTCTGGAGCTGGACCGGCTTGCCGCGGTCGAGGAGGAGAACCGCGAGCTGCGCAGCCAGCTTGGCCTGGTGGCGCGCCAGAGCGGGCGCCTGCTTGCTGCCGAGGTGGTCGTGAGGGATTTGAACACGTGGTGGAGAACGATACGCATCAACAAGGGGCAGATCGACGGAGTGGCCCGGAACCTGCCGGTGATGTCCGCCGATGGGCTGGTCGGGCGCGTGGCGGAGGTGTCCGCCTTCACGAGCGATGTGTTGCTCATGCTCGACCCTGATTGCCGCGTGTCCGCGCGGCTGGCACGGCTGAAAGCCTTCGGGATTGTCGAGGGCGGAGGCGATTTGGCGCGTGGCGGCGCGCCATGCCGGATGACGTATATCGGGAAGGATCTCGATGTTCGCGAGGGGGACGAGGTTTTCACGTCCGGCCTGGGCGGCGTCTTTCCTGCCGGCCTGAGGGTGGGGCAAGTCGGCGCGGTTGCCCTGGACCGGTCCGGGCTGTTCCAGCACGCCGACGTAATGCCCGCCGCGGATATGGGGCGGCTTCGGATCGTGTACGTGCTCGTGCCGGGCCCGGGCGGCGCGGCGCCCCGGTTTGAAAGGGAGGGCGCGCGCCGATGAACCTGATAGTCATGCTCATAGCCATCATAACGGCCGTGCTGGCCGAGAGCGCCATGCCCGGGTGGGGCCATTTTCTGCGCGTCAAGGCGCCGCTTCTGATGGGCGTTGTCATATACTACGCGCTCTGCCGCCCGCCATGGCTGGCCGTGGCGGCGGCGGTTGCCGGAGGGATTTTGAACGACGCGCTGTGCGGGCTTCCTCCCGGGTGCTCGGTCATCACGTTATCGTTGTTTGCGGCGCTGTTCCGGCGCAATCGCGGGTTTCTATTCGGCGAGCGGCTTTCCACCCACCTGGCCGCGGGCGCCCTGGCCGGCGTTGTTTTTGCCCTGCTGACCGGAGCCGGGGTCGCCCTGCTGCCGGGTCCGGGCGGCGGCCGGGTGCCGGAGCAGCTTGCGGCCCGCGCGGTTGGCACGGGATTGCTGGGGATGGCAACCTTTCCGCCGGTTTTCAGGATCATGCTGCGCCTGGACCGGATGGCGGGGAATGCGCGGCCGGAGGAATTCCCCGCATGAGCCTTGGCGAAACAGAGCTTCTGCGCCTGCGCCTGCTCGGGATCATGATGTTTCTTGCCGCTTTCGTACTGCTGTGTTTCCTGTGGAAGCTCCAGGTGCGCGAGGGGGTGAAATACGCGGACAGCCATGAGCGGCAGAGCGTGAGGCGAGTCCGGATTCCGGCCATGCGCGGCCGCATTTACGATCGTAACGGCGCATGCCTCGCGGACAACCGGGCAAACTACTGCGTCTCGGTGTACCTTGAGGAGCTCTGGACGATGGGGCGGGGCATGTCAACCATCGCCAAGGTGAGCGCAATCGTGAATGAGATCTCAGCCCTGACCGGGGCTCCGGCGCAGGTCACGAGCCGTCAGATCGAGGAACACCTGCGCTTGCGGAAGCCCCTGCCGCTTGTGCTGTGGCGGAACGCGGACGAACGCATGCTGGCCAGGATTGCCGAGGCCGGAGCGCGGCTGCCCGGGGTGGCCATCACGGTTGAGCCGGTGCGCCGCTATCCCCTGGGTTCCCTGGCCGCGCACGTGCTGGGATACGTGGGGCGCAGCGACCTTTCCGGGGAGGAGGAAACACGGGACTATCATTACTACCTGCCGGAGATCGCGGGCAAGCAGGGCCTGGAGCGGCGTTTCGACCGGCTCCTGGCCGGCCAGGCCGGGGGCAGCCTGGTCCAGATAGACGTGTCCGGGTTTCAGCGCGAGGAGCTTGGCGTCAGGCCGCCCGTGCCCGGCGGCGATTTGCTGCTGGCCCTGGACGCGCGCATACAGGGCGCGGCCGAGCGGGCGCTCGGCGATTTCGCCGGCGCTGCGGTCGTCATCGATCCCCGCTCGGGCGACGTCCTGGCCCTGGCAAGTTCCCCGGCGTTCGATCTGAATCTTTTCTGCCCCTCGATATCGCGATCGGAGTTCGCCGCCCTGGTGGAGAACAGGCTGCGCCCGCTCTACAACAGGGCTGCGCTTGGCGTGTACCCGCCGGGCAGCATATTCAAGCCGGTGGTCTTGATCGCGGCCCTTGAAAGCGGGCGGCTCCGCCCGGATGACGTGTTCGATTGTCCCGGCTATTTCCATCTCGGCAACCGGTCGTTCGCCTGTTTTCTCAGCATAGCGCACGGCGCCGTGGATTACCGCCGCGCCATCGAGGTTTCGTGCAACGTGTTCTTCTACCGCGCCGGGCTGGCCACGGGTTACGAGCCGATCCGCCGGGCGGCCGGCGCGCTGGGGCTGGGGCGGAAGACGGGCATCGAGATAGACGAATCGGGCGGCCTGGTCCCGGATGCGGAATGGAAGAGGCGTCAATACAACGCACCCTGGGTTGACGGGGACACGTGCAATGTCGCGATCGGCCAGGGCGCACTGGGCGTGACTCCACTGCAGATGGCCTGCGCGGCGGCGGCGATCGCCAACGGGGGCGCCCTTTACCAGCCGCGCCTGGTCATCGGGGAGCGCGCGGCCAACGAGACGGGCTTCCGCATGGCGCCGCCCAGGCTGGCGCGCAGGATGGGATGGTCGGCCGAAAATACCCGGCGCCTGCGCGAAGCCATGCGGGACGTGATTCATTCGCCCTCGGGTTCCGGCCGACTCGCGGCCATTGAAGGCGTGGAAATGGCCGGCAAGACCGGAACCGCGGAATACGGGCGCAAGGCCGACGGGCGAAAGCACGGGTGGATGATCGTCTTCGCCCCGTTCGACCGGCCGCGGTACGCGGCGGCAATGATGCTGGATGACGCCCAGACCGGGGGCTCGTCCGTCGGGCCCCGGATTCACGACCTGATGGCCCAGGTGTTTGCACTTGAAAAGGAGCGGGAAAACTGATGCGCCGGCTTGGACTGGATTTCATCCGACGCCTTGAATGGTCCGGGCTGCTCGCGGCCGGGCTGCTCGTTGCGGTCGGAATAGCCTTCCTGTTCAGCGCCGGCTTCCGCGGCGACGGCCGGCCGATCATGGGCTATTACGAGCGGCAGCTTGGATGGGCCGCCATTGGGTGCGTTCTGTACATGGTGTTCGCCGGCCTGGATTACAGGATATGGATCAGGTGGGCCTGGTGGATTTACCTGCTCGCCCTGGCGCTGCTGCTGCTGGTGTTTGTCCCGGGGCTCGGGGTCCGGACCTACGGCGCGACGCGCTGGATCGAGTTGGCCGGGATCCGCATGCAGCCGTCGGAGGTGATGAAGATCGCGCTGATCCTCGCGCTGGCCAGGCTGTTCGGGAGCCGGACCCGGGACCCGCGCCAGGCGCGGCACGTTGTTGCCGCCCTGGCCCTGACCGCGCTGCCGATGGCGGTCGTGATTAAACAGCCGGATCTCGGCACGGCTCTGATTTTTCCGCCGCTCGCCTTGGCCGTCATGTTTGCGGCCGGGGTGCCCGGACGCTACCTTGCGCGGCTGATAGGGATCGGGCTCCTGCTCGCGGCCGTGCTGGCCGGGTTCACGGTGGCGCCGCACATGCTGGGGCTGGACCAGGCCACCCAGGACAGGTTGTCGGCGATGGTCGGAATCGAAGGCTACCAGCGCGACCGCCTTCTCGTGTTCTTCGACAGCAGCCTTGATCCGCTCGGCGCCGGCTGGAACAAGGCCCAGTCGCAGATAGCGATCGGCTCGGGGCGGATGTGGGGCAAGGGCTATATGAACGGCCAGCAGAACCTGCTCGGGTTTCTTCCGCGCACCGTGGCGCCGACCGATTTCATTTACGCGGTGATCGGGGAGGAGACCGGCTTTGCGGGCTCGCTGGCCCTGCTGTTTCTTTTTTCAATGCTGCTGCTCTCTCTTCTGCGCATTGCGGGAGATTCGCCCGACAAGTACGGGGCGGTCCTGTGCGTAGGAGTGGCTTCAATGTTGTTCTGTCACGTGTTCATCAACATCGCCATGACCGCCGGCCTGATGCCGATCACGGGCGTGCCCCTTCCTCTGGTGAGCTATGGGGGCACGTTCATGGTCGGAATCATGTCGGCGCTGGGCATGGCCCAAAGCGTTCACGTCCGGAAAATACGGAGTGAAAACTTTCAACCCTGAGAAAGGCGGAAATATGTTCGGACTGCTGAGAAGAAAGATCGCAAAGGATGCGCGGGAGATCATCATCAACGACGAAATGCTCGAAACGCGCGTTGCCGTGCTCGACAAGGGGCGGCTTGTCGATTTTAAGATCGAGCATCCCACCGAGGAGAGGATCGTCGGCTCCATCTACAAGGGCGTGGTGCAGAACCTGGAGAACAGCCTTCACGCCGCCTTCGTGGACATCGGGCTCAAGAAGAATGCGTTCATTCATTACTGGGACATGTTCCCCGAGGACATCGCGCGCCTTGAGGCCATCGAGGGCGACGGCAATTCCAAGGGCGCGCCGCCCCGCCGGCGCCAGGTCTCCGCCGAGCAGGTCGCGAAAGCCTTTCCAAAGGGCAGCGAGATTGTCGTCCAGGTCACGAAGGGCTCGATCGGCAGCAAGGGCCCGCGCGTGACGACGAACATAAGCATTCCGAGCCGGTTCTTTGTCATGATGCCCGGCAGCTCGCTCAGGGGCATTTCGAGGAAGATCGAGGACGAGCGCGAGCGAAAGAGGCTGAAGAAGATTCTTACGCGCCTGCCCATACCTGACGGCATCGGCCTGATCATACGCACGGCCGGCGCGGGCGCCAAGAGCACCAGCTTCGTGCGCGACCTGCGCTCGCTCCTCGAGGCCTGGCAGCTCATACAGGCCGGCATCCGCGACAAGGCGCCGCCCAGCTGCCTTTACCAGGAGCCGGACCTAATAGAGCGCACGATACGCGATTCCGTCACGGACGAGGTCGACAGCATCGTGATCGATTCGGCGGAGCAATACAAGCGCATCCAGGAGCTCATGGGCCGGATTGCCAGGCGCGTCAGGGGCCGCATAAAGCACTATGACGGCGCGGTGCCCGTCTTTCAGCATTTCAACATCGAAAAGCAGCTGGCGGACGTGTTTCGCCGGAAAGTCTCCCTCAAGTCCGGCGGGTGCATCGTCTTCGACGAAACCGAGGCGCTGATTGCCATCGACGTGAACACCGGCCAGCACCGCGGGGCCCGCTCGCAGGAGGATGCCATACTGGAGGTGAACCTGGAGGCGGTCGAGGAGGTGTCGCGCCAGCTCCGCCTCCGGAACGTGGGCGGACTGGTGGTGCTTGACCTCATTGACATGAAGAGCAAGAAAAACCGCAACCAGGTCTATCACGCGTTGAAGGAGGCCCTGCGCAAGGACAAGGCCCGCACCAACGTCCTGCCCATTTCGTCGCTCGGCCTGCTGGAAATGACACGCCAGCGCGTGGACGAGAGCGTCGAGTCAAGCATGTATGACAATTGCCCGTACTGCCGCGGCCGCGGCAGCGTGAAGTCGGGCCTGAGCATGAGCGTCGAGATCCAGCGGCACATCGCCGAGGTCATGCGGCGGCATGCCCGCGATTATCCGGACGGCCTGCCGCTTCGCGTAATCGTGAACCCGTCGGTGCTCAATCGCTTCCGCGAAGAGGATGAGGACGTGCTGGTGAACCTTGAGAACAAGTTTCACGGGCGCCTCGCGTTCCGGGGCGATCCAGCCAGGCATGTCGAGGAGTTTTCCATTCAGCACGCGGAGACCAACGAGGTTCTCTACACCCATCAATACCGGGGCGAGGACTGACCTTTTCCGCGGCGGCTCGCGCACGGCCCTGGCGATCGGAGCCGCTGGATTTTTTCTTGCAATTCAAGGGAATTTGGTTTGAATTACCCCCCTGCGTCTGCAATCATCTCGGCATTCTTGACGGTGAATGTAGCTCAGCCTGGTTAGAGCTCCAGATTGTGGATCTGGTTGTCGCGGGTTCGAATCCCGTCATTCACCCTCTGTCTTTTTCGGGTATCAATGCGCCTTCTTCTGCTCATGCGGCTGGCGGCCGTCCTGGCCTGGGCCGTCGCCGGCGGCTGCGTGTTTCTCGCGCTTGCCAACAGGGTCCTGATCCAGCTCAGGCAGAGCCGGTTCAAGATGTTTGTCGTTTTCTCGGTCATGGCCGCGATCATCGCGCTGTCCGGCCTGTCCGGATGGGTCACCGGCTGGACGGCATGGCTGGTATTGCCCGGGCTGGTAATTCTGGCTGCTGCGGCGGGGGAGGTTTTCCGCTTTTATCTCAGGGCTCGGCATCGCGCCTCGCGGCCTTCCGAAAGGGTCCGTCCGCGCCGCGGATGGCCGGTCCTGACAACGACCGATTGCGTGCTGGCCCGGTACGCCCTTGCGCTCAAGGGGTGGAAGGGGACGCCGTTCACCATAGCGCACGTCAGCGACCTCCACGTGGATCCCCGGCTCGGCCTTGATTATTTCCGCGAAGTCGCGGACCGGGTGGTGGCGGCGCAACCGGACCTGCTCCTGATCGCCGGGGATTTCGTTCCGTCGGCCCGGAGGATTCCCATGCTTGCGCCCGTTCTTTCCAGGTTCGCGCCGGTTCCCCTCAGATACGCGGTGCTCGGCAATCATGATTTCTGGGCGGGCCCGGAGCGGGTGGCGGACGCGGTGGCCCGGGCCGGCATCCGCGTGCTGCGAAACGAGAGCGTCTCCCTTGAGCTAGCGGGCGGGCGGCTGCTGCTTTCGGGCTGCGAAGATCCGTGGGGCCGGCCAAGGTGGCAGGCGCCGGAACGCGGGCGCCACGACCTGCTAGTCGTCCTGGTCCACACGGCCGACGTGATATACAGCCTGGGCCGCGCCGGCGCGGACCTGGCGTTTTCGGGCCACTATCACGCGGGCCAGATCCGCATTCCTTTTTTCGGCCCTGTGGTCGTGCCTTCCGCATTCGGACGGCGCTTCGATCACGGCCATTTCAAGGTCGGCCCCACCGACCTGTACGTCAGCGCCGGCATAGGCGCCTCCAATCCCCCGCTGCGCTTCTTCTGCCACCCGGATATCTTCCTGGTCACGGTCAGCGCCGCCGCCCCGGCCGGCGGCTGAAAGCCATGGAACCTGGAAAGAGCAATCGAATATCCAATATCCAACAAGGAACTCCCAACATTCATCGGATTCCTTGGAATATTCCGTGTTGGCTGTTGGGCGCTTAGGTTCAGCGGTGGTGCGACCCGGCATCTGTAGCGCGCCACGGTGTGGCGCGATTGGCCGCAAACGTTCGGCGGCCGAGGCCCATTCTTCGCCGAAGCGGCTTCGAAGGGCAAGCCGTCCGCCCTCCAGGCGGATGTTCAAGTCGGAAGGCGCTGGGTGTAGCCGCGCCGCTGT
>JAAZAB010000543.1 GCA_012514555.1 Lentisphaerota bacterium | reverse complement strand
CTCGCGGGCGGGCTCTGTTTCTATGGCGGCGGGTTTTGGATTCGCCGGCTTCTGCGGCTCCCGGGCCTGTTCCGGAATGGTGATGAGGGTGTCGCTCTCGTTCATGTCCTTCGGGTTTTCCAGGTATGTCGAAAGGACCTTGCTGCTGGCGATGAGCAGGAGAACGAGGTAAAAAGAGAGGGAAAACAGGAAGTAACGCGAGCGCAGGGCGCCGCCTAGGATTCGCCAGGCCCGCCCGCGCATGGCGGCTGTTCGTTCAACCATCTCCAGGTTCTTCAAGGCTTCACGAAGTTTCATCGCACACCTCCTTCGTGTCCCCAATTTCTTGGGATGCTCTTCCTGTGCGGACTTCTACGGCTGCCTGTTTTGATTCCTTCTACCCATGTAACGTCCGCCGGCAGGCCGGTCTTCAAAGAAACCGGTTGTTTTTTGCCGGGCATTCGTATGCCGGCGAATGCGGGGAATTGAGAATTATCGAAAAACGCCTTGACTGCGCAGCATTCGGCTGAAGCCGGTATGAAACCAGCTCAGCCGCCGGCATGTCCCCCGCGTTGGCGGAGGATAACGAACCGGCATCCGGTTCGGTTGACTCCCTGTGCACTTGGTTCTATACTCGCCGATGTTGAAATGAAACGCCATTGACCCGATGGGAATAACGTGATCAGCTCGCGCGAAAACCTCTTGAGAACCCTGCGCTGCGGGAATCCCGAATGGATCCCGGTGTGCCCGCACCTGTTTCCCAATGAGAATCCGACAAAAGGCATTCCAGAAGAACTGCGGGATGTATTCCTCTCGTCGTCATCCCGCGATATTCTGAAGCTCGGGGAATATTTTGGCGCGGAAGACTACCTGATCCCGGTAGATTCGCCGGCGTATCTTGTCTCGGACACGTGCGCATTTGAGAGCACACGGATCGGGCCCGGAAAAGAAGTGACGACGCTGCGCACTCCGGGCGGAAAGCTGCGTCAGGTCGCCGAAACGATGGAAGGCTACCCGGGAATGGTGACCGAGCGGTTTGTGAAGACCGTGGACGATGCCAGGCTGCTCGCGGGGTATTTCACATCCCTGCGCGTCGAGCCGGATCCTGGCGCGGTGAAAGAAACAAGGGAATTGAAGGGCCTGCTGGGGGACAAGGGCGTGCTTTTTCTGCGCACAAACGGGACTCCCCTTGGAATGTGCTACCGCGTGTATTCGGATCTCACGAACCTGGTCTACATGATAGCGGATGCCCCGGAGGTCATTGGCGATTTGTTCGCGCGGATGGAGGAGAAGTATTTCCAGCTGTATGAGGCCTCGCTTCGGGCGGCCCCGGAAATTGACGCATACATGGGCATGGATGACACTTCGACCACGCTTATCTCCCCGGCAATGTTCGATTCGTTCAACGCGGGCTTGACCGACAGGCGGGCCGATCTCTGCCATGCGCACGGCAAAATATACATGCACCACTCCTGCGGCTTGATTCGCAATCTTCTTCCCATCTACCGTAAAACACGGATGGACGGCGTGGATGCCTTCACCCCGCCGCCGATCGGGGATGTCGGATATGCGGATGGGCGCAAGCTCCTTGGCCCCGGCTTTTCCATGATATCCGGCCTGGGCGGCGGCCTGCGGTCCATGGACGAGCACGAGATTCGCAGGCACGTCAAGGATCGTTTCGAAGATGCGCGCGCTGCCGGGAACGTGGTTTTCTGCTTTGGCGGCGCACACCTGACGTTCGCGGGCATGAAGCTGCTCTTCGACGAATCGCGGAAGGTTAAACATTTGCGATAGAGCCTGCCGGAAAGCGTTCCTGAACAACCCTGGTTTTTGAAGGTGATATTTTGAATCGACGCCCTCTGATACATGGCCAAAGCCTTTCCGCGCTGTCCGGCTGGTGCGGGGCCCGCGGCGAGCCGGCGTTCCGTGCCGGGCAGATCTGGCAGTGGCTCTACCAGCGCCGCGCGGCATGCGCCTCCGCAATGACGAACCTGCCGGCTTCGCTCAGGGCCGCGCTGGATGCGGAATTCGAATTCCAGGCCGTAACGCTTGCCGGTGCGGAAGAAGCGGGCGCGCGCAAGCTGCTGCTCAGGCTGCGCGACGCGTCCTGCGTGGAAACCGTTCTCATTCCAGCCCGGGACCATCTGACGGTCTGCGTTTCCAGCCAGGTCGGCTGCGCATTTGCCTGCGCTTTCTGCGCGAGCGGCCAGGCCGGCTTCGATCGGAATCTCGAGGCGGGCGAGATGGTGGGGCAGGTGCTTGCCGCGGCTTCCGCCGCCGGCGCGAGCCCCGGGAACGTGGTGTTCATGGGCATGGGCGAGCCGCTGGACAATTACGACGCCGTGCTGGCGGCCATCCGGATTTTGAACGATAAGGACGGGCTTCGGATCGGAGCCCGGCGCATCACGGTGAGCACCTGCGGGCTGGCGCCGGCCATTCGCCGCCTGGCGGACGAAGGCATGCAGATCGAGCTTTCGGTTTCGCTGCATGCGGCTGACGACGCCCTGCGCTCCAGGCTCATGCCGGTAAACAGGCGATTTCCGCTGGCCGATTTGATGGATGCGTGCGCCGGCTATATCCGGAAAACCGATCGCATCATTACCTTCGAATACACGCTGATCCAGGGGGTGAATGACGGCGCCGACCAGGCCCGGGCGCTGGCGCGCCTTATCGGGCCGCTCAAGTGCCGTGTCAACCTGATCCCATTGAGCGCCGTCGAGGAGTTTGAAGGCCAATCCAGCACGGAGCCGCGGACACGGGATTTTGCCCGATTGCTCGACCGGGAGCGCATCAACGTAACGGTTCGGCAGTCAAAGGGCGCCGGCGTGCGAGCGGCTTGCGGCCAACTTCGGAAAAGGCACTTGAGCGCCGGGCGGCCGGCGGCCGGGGTGTAACCCTGGAAAGAGCAATCGAATATCCAATGTCCAAGGAGTCCG
>JAAZAB010000542.1 GCA_012514555.1 Lentisphaerota bacterium | reverse complement strand
CTCTATTCTGCCCTGGCCCGGCTCTCCGGCGAAGTGCCGCGCGTCACCATGATCTTCGGCCAGACCGGCGCATCCACCGTGTTCCCGGCGGCGCTGTGCGACGCCGCTGTCATGACCGAGGATTCAGGAGTCTGCATCGGCCGGCCCGATGCGGTTAAACACATGGTCGGCGAAACAGTGGATTTCGCAACCCTCGGCGGCGCGCGCATGCACTGCACGGTGTCCGGGCTCGGCGATGCGCTGGCCGCCGGCGAACAGGACGCCATCGCATGGGCTCGGAAATACCTCTCGTTCTTCCCGTGCAACCGCGGCGGCCGGCCCCCCCGCATCGAGGCCCTCCCGCCGGAAGAGCCGGCCGGCGCGGACAGCCGGCTTGTCCCAGCCGATCCGGACAAGCCTTTTGACATACTCCCTCTGATCCGCCGGATTATTGACCAGGGCTCGCTTCTGGAGCTCAAAGAGCTTTATGCGCGGGAAGCCGTCACCGCGCTCGCGCGCGTCGAGGGCCGCCCGCTGGGCATCGTGGCGAACAACTCGCAGCACAAGGGCGGAATACTCTTCCCGGAAACCTGCGGCAAGATAAGCCGCTTCATCACGATCTGCGACGCCTTCGGGATCCCCCTGCTCTTCCTCGCGGACACGCCCGGCTTCATGATCGGCACTGCCGCGGAACGCTCCGGCATAATCAGGACCGCCTCTCTCCTGTTCACCACTATTGCCAACGCTTCAGTGCCCCGGCTTGTGATCGCAGTGCGCCGCACCCACACCGCGGGGCTCTATGCAATGGCCGGGCCGGGATTCGATCCCGAGGAATTCCTGGCCCTGCCGACCGCCGTCATTTCCGTATTCGGCCGCAAGGCGCTGGAACGGTTTTCCTCGGACCGCGACATGCCGCCCCCGGCCCGGGCCGCCCTCCAGGAAATGCTCGAAGCCTGCGCCAATCCCGCCTCGCTGGTGGACAAGGGCCTGCTGGATGCCGTCATCGCCGTCTCAGACATGCGCCCACGAATATCCGCATTTCTGGACAAGGCCTCAGCCCTGCCAAGGCCCGATGTCCGAAAACAGGTGCTGCCGGTATGAAAGGATATCCAACCCATGCTGATTCATGAACTCTATCACGAGGCGCTCAAGCGCACGCCGGACAAAATCGCCTTTTGCTGCAATGACCTTCCATGCACATACCGGGAAATGGCCCGGACCGTGGACTTGTATGCCCGCGCGCTGGTGGGCCTCGGCATACGCAAGGGCGATCGGATAGCCCTGTTAATGCAGAACATCAACGAGATATCATGGCTCTATCTCGCCTGTTCCCGCGCCGGCGCCATCGCAGTTCCGCTCAGCTGCTACAGCAAGCCGCCGGATATCGCCTATGCCCTGAATCATTGCTCCGCTCGTCTCCTTTTCGCAAGCCAGGCGCTACTTCATATGACAGATGATGCCGTGTCCGCCATACCGTCCCTGGAGCGGATTCTCGTAGTCAACATGCCGGATGCGAGCCCTGGCGACACCTGGCGGCAGGCCGTGACAAATGCCCCCGCGCATGTCGATTGGCCGGACATCGAGCCGGCAGACCCCGCCATTATCATCTACACATCGGGCAGCACGGACAAGCCAAAGGGCGTCACCCATACGCAGCGCTCGCTGGTCCATTGCGCCTTGAATCGCGCAAAGGGCCTTTCACTGAAGTCTTCCGACGTTTATCTCAACACCGGCTATCTCTGCCATGGCGCCGCCCTGACAACAACCTTTTTGCCGATGATCCACGTCGGAGGCACGGCCGTGTTCCCGGTCTCATTCACCCCGGCCCTCGGCCTGACAATGATCCAGCACTACCGGCCCACCTTCGCCGCAGCCGGGCCATCGCAGCTGTTGAACATGATCGAGCACCCGTCGCTAAAGGAAACAGCGCTGGATTCGCTCGCATATTTCACATCCGGCGGGGACGTTGTCCCGGCTTCCCTGCACCAGCGATTCCTGGAAATATTCGGATTCCCCCTGAGCGAAAGCATAGGCATGACCGAGTGCAGCACCTATATGACCACCCCGCCCGGAATGCGGCACAATCCCGGCTCAATGGGCAAGCCGATCTTCGGCGTCCAGGTCCGGCTGGTCAACGAGGCCGGGGCAGACGTGCCCCCCGGAGAGCCGGGAGAGATACTCGTGCGCACGGAAACCATGATGTCCGGTTAT
>JAAZAB010000541.1 GCA_012514555.1 Lentisphaerota bacterium | reverse complement strand
ATCCCAAAACCTGGCTCCAACGACAACGCCACGATCTGGTACGAGCCGGCGCAGACGGCGGACGCCGCTTTTTACGAGCGCCTGATCTTCGGATACCTTGGCGCGCGGGGCGGATCAGGATGGATTTGACGGACCCGTATGACGGGCTGCCGGGGATCAACCTTGAGGGTTACACCGTGCAGGATTATTACGACCACGCGGCGGGCTCAAACCGCGTGGCGCTCAGCGGCTCGGTCCAGGGCTGGGTGAGAGTGGACCACAGCGAGGGCTATTACGGCGCGGACAACTACTACACGGGCGCATACTACGGCGGCGCGGAACAGGACGGGACGAACATCCCCGCGGCCCAGCTCGTGGAGGACGCGCTTGCAAAGTTCATGGCCGCGCACCCGGGGTACTACAACGACACCGGCACGAACGCGTTCTGGAAGAAGTACGACGGGAACGAAGACGGGATCGTGGACACCTGCTGGATCATCCACGCGGGCATGGGCCAGGAAAGCGGGGGCGGCGCACAGGGCGACTTCGAGATCTGGGCACACAGCTCGGACATGCGGAACCATGAGCGCTGGCCGGCCGGGTTCAAGGTCTACGAGGGCGACCCGGCGACCACGAACGACGACATATACGCGGCGCCCTACACCATGCAGCCCGAGAATCTCGATCTTGGCGTGCTGACCGAGGAATTCGCCCACAACTTCTTCGGGCTGCCCGACCTTTACACGGTGGACCTGGAAAACTCGATCGGCTACTGGAGCCACCTGGCCGGCGGGTCCTGGACCGGGCCGCTGCCCGGGTCGGTCCCGGTAAGCCTGTGCCTGTGGCTGAAAATACTGGCGCAGACCTCTGACGGCACGTTCGTCAACTGGCACGCGCCGACGTACGCGCGCGACTACGCGGACCCGGACGAAGACGTCGAGATCGGACAACTGGAAGACACCCCGGACGATCTCGCCAAGGGCGTGCGCGTGAGCCTTCCGGACACCGTTCGCTCAATCACCAACCCGGCCGGCGCAGGCAATGCGGCGTACAGCGGAACAGGGATGAATGAAACCGACATCGTCCTGCAGCGTTCGCTCGACATCGGCCCGGACGCCGCCGGCGTCTTCTCCTTTGACTTCTGGTGCGACATCGAGGAGGACTGGGACTACGGCTATTTCATGGTCAACGGCACGAACATTCCCGACGCGACGCAATTCCTGACCAACGGCAACCCGAACGGCAACAACCTGGGCTGGGGCCTGACCGGCAAGAAGAACGGAACCATGGCCTTCGACCTTTCCGCATACAAAGGGCAGACAGTTAAGATCGCGTTCCGCTATGTCACGGACCAATACGTGACCGGGGCCGGCTGGTTCCTGGACAACCTGGTCCTTGACGGCGTCACGAACGAGACGTTCGAGACGGCCGAGGCGCCTTCCACCTTCCCGGACGGCTGGACCAACTCGAGCCCGGGCTGGGGCATTGCCCCGCAGTTGATCGCATACCCGAATTATTACCTCGTGGAATGGCGGGCTGACAGCAAGTACGACCGGATGCTCAGGACGGCCCACGTGTATTCGCAAATAGACGACAACGGCGGCCGGATCGAGATGACGCCCTGCAACATTCCGGGAGCGCTCGTGTACTACCGCGACTCGCGATACACGACCTCTTACGAGCTGGGCGGGGACAAGTGGAGCGAAGCACCGAGCCACGGCCCGAAATACCAGCTTCTCGTAGTGGACATGAACTACCGCGCGCCGTACCTGGAAGCCGCGGGCGCGCATGCCCCGTTGCAGCTGCCGGACCGCGCAGGATCCTTCGACGCGGCGCTCACGCTCCAGCCCTCGGAGGCTTTCAACCTCCCCGGCCTGGCCGGCGTCATGACCGACGGGAACTGGATTTTCCTGCCCCGGCCGGCCATCACGAATTTCAGCGACGCCAAGGGCTACTACGCAGGCTGGTACCTTTCCGAACAACCCCTTGTTTTCTTCTTCTGGAACAACGTGGCCGGAAGCTGCGTGATCCCGGCCGGCAAAAGCTACTCGCAAAGGATAACGCACTTCGACGGAAGCACGGACCCGGCCTGGTACGGCGTGAACTGGCTCGGGTGCCCGCTCGGCAGCGGCAATCCCGGCGCCGCCAACGCGCAGCACGGCGTGGACATAACGCTGCTGTCCAAAAGTTCGTCCGGGGACCGCGCCACGCTCCGGTTCAGGGGCGGGGTTCCGGCCGCGGCAGAGCGCAGGCTGACCGTGACCGTCGCGGGCGGCGCAGCCGGAACAATACGCTCCTCCGACGGCCTCATCTCCGCAGGCCCGGGCTCGAACGAGGCCAGCGCCTCGTACCCGGGCGGCTCGAACGTGACGCTGATCGCCGAGGCCGGCATGGGCTCCGTGTTTGTCGGATGGTCGGCCGCGGACTTCCACGGAATGGGCACTCAGGTCACGTTCGAGATTTTCGCGGACACGCCCGTGCAGGCCGTGTTCGCCGAGCCGCCCGCGGCTGTTGACGACAGATACCGCGTGGCGTTCAACAGGGCCCGGGAAGTCGCGGACGCGCACAACGGCGTGCTGGCGAACGATGTGACCGCGGCTCCGTGGCTCTTTGCCGAGTTGGCCGGCGGACCGGGGCACGGCACGCTCGCGCTCAACGCCGACGGCTCGTTCGCCTATTCGCCCGAGCCCGGGTTCATCGGCGCCGACACGTTCACGTACCGTGCCGTGGACGCGTACAAGCTCGAATCCGCTGCGCCCGCCACGGTGACGCTCATGGTCGGGCCGCAGGCCAACGATTACGACGGCGACGGCGCATCGGACCTGGCCGTGTTCGATCCCGGTTCCGGCCGCTGGTACATCCGCACGCTTGCCGGAGCAGTGCCGGCGTGGAATGAGCTGTGGGGCTGGCCGGGGGCCGAGCCCGTGCCGGGCGACTACAATGGCGACGGCCGGGCCGACCTGGCTGTCTATGACATGGACGCCGGGCTCTGGTACATCCGCTCGCTGGGCGGCGATGCCATCGCATGGGGCTTCAGCTGGGGCGGACCCGGCATTGTGCCCGCATCCGGCGACTACAACGGCGACGGCGTTTTCGACCTGGGCTTGTACTGGCCCGAGCGCGGGGCGTGGTACGCGTACTCGCTCGCGGCGCCGCCATGGTATGCCTGGGAGGAGCTGGGCGGCGGGTCAACGCTGCTTCCCGCGGCCGGAGACTTCAACGCGGACGGCGCCGGCGACCTCTGCGTGTACGACGCGCAGCGCGGCAAGTGGTACGCAAGGTCCATTCGCGAGGCGGGCATTTCGGAATGGATCGCCTGGGAGTTCGCCTGGGGCGGCCCCGCGCTGGCGCCCGTGGCCGGCGACTTCGACGGCGACGGCGCCTCGGACATGGCAGTTGTGGACCGGGAGCAGGGCCTCTGGTACATCGTCACGCTCGACATGCGGGTCCTGGCCTGGGCGCACCCGTGGGGCGCAGCAGGCATGATCCCGGTGGCCGGCGATTTCAACGGCGACGGCCTGTCGGACCTGGCCATGTACGCCGAGCCGGAAGGCAAGTGGTACATCGAATCCATGGCCAACGGGGCAATTCTGGCCTGGGGCGAGCCTTGGGGCTTTCCGGCCGCCGTTCCCATGAACGCGGCCCAATAAGCTCGTTGCTCCTGTTTCCCGCTGCTCTCGGGGATTCCTATTCACCCGGATGGCGGAATGCTTCTGACTGCCTTGCGGGCGGATGCCTTCCGGACAAGGATGTTCAGTTCGCCCGGCGCCTCGATCGTCATTGGCGTGTCGAACAGCGCCTCGCCAAGGCCGGCCAGCGCGAACCGGCCCAGGGTCAGGCGGCCTTGCAGCACACGCAGCGTTGCCTGAACACCGGCGCCCTTTTTTCGCTGCCGGCATACGCCCCAGGCCGAGCCGTTGGACCAGAACCACGACGTGCCCGGCTTGGCCGCAAATTGCATGGATTGCTCCACCGCCGAAAACCGGAAGCCTGTGAGCGCCGGCACAACCGACCACGCCGCCATGGCGCGGGAATAGTGGTGCCCGCACTCGGCCTCGTTAAACGGGCTGCGCTTGCGCCCGTCATATCGCGCTCGAATGGCCCTGATCGCCTTGAGCCCTTCGTCCGTCAGGCCCTCGAAAAGCATGTGGATTGCCGCGGTATATTCGAACCCGGTCATGACCTCGTTGTAATACGGGAACGGCCGCTTCGGCCTGCGCCCGCGCGGATACGAAGCCATGAGCAGGGCCGACTCCCCGTTCAGCGCAAATGTCCGCAGATGATTGAAATGCGCGTGCATGCTTTCGCGGAAGTTGTATTTCATTACGCTTTTCAGGGTTTTCCGCACGTTCCCGGGCTCTAGCAGATAGCCCAGCCCGCTCACGTGCGCCAGGTATTGCCCGGCCAGCTGGTCCACAAGGCACCCGGCCCCGAGCTGGAGATCAGGCTCCCGGAGATTGGGCGAGCCCATGCCCACGCGCAGGCCCCTGGCAATGTCGGCCTCGCTTTTTGGCGTCCGGATTTCGTGTT
>JAAZAB010000052.1 GCA_012514555.1 Lentisphaerota bacterium | reverse complement strand
CGGGCTTCGGAATTGTATTGTCCGACCTGCCGGAAGGCTCAGCCCGTGCGCGAGCGCCTGCTTCTCATCCTGCCCCATGCCGAGCTGTATGACTACCGGTGCGTCGCCTGCGGCCTTTCGCTGGGCTCCCGCGAAGTCAAGGCGTCCGCCCCGGAGCCGGCGCCCGCCTTGTCCTTGCCCGCCCGCGTAAGCCCCGGCGCCGGCGGACCGCGCCGCCGGATGCGAGGCGGGCCGTGATTGACTGGAAACGCAATTTCTTGATGGTGGCGCTCTCCCAATTCCTCTCGATCATGGGATTTGCGTTTGCCATGCCGTTCGCGCCTTATTACATACAGCAGCTGGGAATCACCGAGCCGACCGAGCTGAAAAAGTGGGTGGCGCTGTTCACGGCGGCGGCGGCGCTGACGCTGGCCGTGGCGTCGCCCATCTGGGGCGCGCTGGGCGATCGCTACGGCCGGCGGATCATGCTGTTGCGGGCCAATTTTGGCGGCATGCTCGTGCTGAGCCTGATGGGCCTCGTGCCCGATGTTAAGACCCTGGTCATCCTGCGCCTGGTGCAGGGCGCGCTCACCGGAACGACGACCGCCGCGCAGACGTTTGTTTCGGTGCAGAGCCCGCACAATCGCAGCGGCGTTGTCCTGGGCACGCTCAGCGCCGCCGTCTTTTCAGGCAGCATGTCCGGCGCGTTCGTGGGCGGCCTGGTCGCCGAATGGCTGGGCTACCGCGCGGCATTCATGTGTTCAGGCGTGCTGCTTCTGGCGGCCGGGCTGCTGGTCCTGCTGGGCACGCGCGAAGAGTTCGTGCGACCGGTCGAGGAGAACGGCAGTTCCATGGAGGACCGCGCGCGAATGTTCTGGGACAAGATCGGCCCGGCCACGCCAATCCTGGCGCTGATCTCAATCATGGGATTCGTGCTGCTGTTCGACTCCGCCTGGATGCCGCTGCTTGTCCAGGAAATCAACGGCGGCATCAAGGGCGCCGCGTTCTGGACCGGCTCGCTGCAGGCTGCGGGCGGCATTGCCGGGTTCCTGGCCGGGCCCATCATCGGGCGCATCGCCGACCGTATCTCGCCGCCGCGCATCGGCAAGATTTCGGCCTTCGGCGCGGGGCTGATGATGACTGTCGTGGGGCTTTCCCAGGGGTTCTGGCAACTTTTCGCCGGCCGCTTCGGCGCGGTCTTCTGCGCGGGCGGCCTGGACCCCGTGTTCCAGATCTGGCTGACGAAAACCACCCCTGCGCAATCGCGCGGATTCGTTTTCGGCTGGGCCGTTACCGCCCGCGCCCTGGGCTGGATGGCCGCGCCGATGGCCAGCGGCACGGTGGCCTGGATGTTCGGCTTGAGGGCGGTTTTCTTTATCTCCTCGGCTTTGTTCTTTCTGCTGATTCCAATCATCACCCTGATCGCCCGGTATTTGCAGCCCGCGCCGCAGCCATCCGCCCCTATTCACGCGGGCAGGAGATAATTTGGAGATCAGGAAAGCAGGAAGAAAATGGCCACTGTCTCATCTCTCGCTCACTTGGACATTGGATATTCCTTGTTGGTTATTGGATATTCTTTTGATGTCTTTAACCTATTCAGCGCAGCATCAGCAGAGTTGATTTGACATGGCAACAAGTTGCACATAAACCTCTTACATCGAGCGAAGACAATTGCGGAGCAGTTGAACTGTTCCATATAGGTTGATTCAATCTATCAAAAGCGAGGCGCTTATGGACGAAACCTTCAGATGGCTGGAAATCAACCCCGCGTGCTGCAACGGCCGCGGCTGGGCAGACACCCTGTACCCGTTCGACCGGCTACCCCCGGGCCGCGGGATCGAGAAGTATGAGCGGCTGTGGCAAAAATCGCACCTGGCCGCCGGAATAGCGCTGGTGTTCGAGACGGATTCGGAGACGATCGGCATCCGGTGGAGCCAGCACGAGTTTGAGGAGGAACCGGGATCGTTCGAAACGCGCTCGGCCAACGGGTTTGACCTTTATGCGTTTGATGAGATTGACGGCGACTGGCGCTGGGCCGGCCTGACCTCCGGAATCCGCGTGTCGGAGGCCGATGTCTTCACCCTGAAGCGCGGACATCCGCTGGGCCGGCGCCGATACCTGCTCTATTTCCCCATGCAGAAGACGGTGAAACAGGCCTGGCTCGGAATCAATGAACGCGCCTTTTTCAGGTTCGAGCCGCCCCGCAAGGACCCGCCGCTACTCTACTACGGGACCAGCCTGATCAACGGCGCCTTTTCATCGCGCCCGGGGCTGAGCCTGGCCGCCCGGCTCGCGCGCGAATTCGATTGCCCCCTGCTGAACTTCGGATTTGCCGGAAGCGCGGAAATGCAGATCGAGGTCGCGGAGCTGATCGCGGAGCTGGCGCCCGCCGCGATCCTGGTGGACGTGCTCCAGAACCTGGACCTGTCCCTTCTCCCCGGGCGGGTGGTGCCGTTCCTGAAGACCGTCGCCGCGGCGCATCCGGACAAGCCGATCCTTGTTCTGGAAAACGCCATGGCCCTGGCGGCTTTCTGGCGGGATGGCGGCGGCAAAGCGCAGATGTACTGGTGGAACGTGTACCGCCGCCTGTTCCGGAAGGTGCGGCGCGATTTCCCGAATCTCCACTATGTCTCCGGACTGGAGCTGATGGGAATCGACCGCGAAACAGGGTCCGACTCCGTCCATGCCAATGACATCGGGTTCGACCGCATGTTCCGGGCCCTGGCCGGAGCGTTGCGCAGGGTCAGCCCGCAATTCAAGCCGGCCGTGAGCGCCGCGGAAAAAAGACGGCGCTACCTGAAGCATTTCGAATGATTCCAGGCCCCGCGGCGGACGCCGCCGGCGCTGCCGGCTCTACTCGCGGGCCGCGCGGCATTCTTCATGGAATCCATTCGCACAGGGACTTCATGAAAATGTCCATCCCGCGGATGTCCGGGTGATTGATGGCATTGGTCATCAGTGTGTTGTAGGGGATGCCTTCGCGCCACAGATGGCCGTAAAAGCGGCTTGCATCGGCAAGCGCCACCTTGTTGTCGCGCGCGAAGGCGCGGAGGAACCTGACATAGGAGCGCGGGTCCTCGTCGCAGTTCTTTTCCCCGGCCATGCCCATCCAGTCGGGCCGCACGTAGTGGGGCGTCATCAGGATCAGCTCGGTCCCGGCCGCGCGGGCGTCGGCGAGAATCCGCCCGTAGTTGGCCGCAAGCTCCTGCTCCGGAAGGCCCGCGTCGTTCACGAACTCCACTGTCACCAGGTCGGCGCGCGCGCCTAAAACCTTCTCCCCGTAATGCCACCGGGACCCCGGCGGCTCGGCGAAAAAGGAGCGCGTATTGCGGCCGCCCCAGCCCATGTTGACATAGTCAACGGCCGCGCGCGGAAAGCGCGCGCGCAGGTGCGCGGCGAAGCGGAACGGCCACCGTTCATGCTCCGGCAGGTAAAGGGCTGCCGTCACGCTGTCGCCCCAGGCAAGATAGCGCAAGCGCTCTCCGGCGCGCAGCTTGGCGAGCGTTCGCGGCAGCAGCGCCTCCGCCTCGGCCGCATGGTCCTGGGCGGGAAGCGGCTCATCCGTCACCGGGAAAATCATCGCCTCCGACAGCTTCGCGGGACGGCCGCTGAAATTTATGTTCGCAATGACCGTTTCCCCGGGGCCCGGCGCGGGCGGCAGCGGCGTAGCGCCGTTCACCGAGCCCGGCTTGCGGCACACGGCGCCGTCCGGGCTGAGCAGCACGGCGTCCAGGCGGTACGGCACGTACACGTAGGAAATTATCAGGGCATCGCCCTCCTTCAGCCGCCCGCCGGCCAGCCGGCCGACAGCCCCGCTGTCCGGCTCCACTTCGTAATCGGTTCCCCGTACAAGCGGCGCGCCGTCATCCGCCGTCGCGGACACGCTTTCCGGAATAAGGGCGCCGAAAAGCGAGCACTCGTACGCCCGCAACGCCGTGGGGCGCGCGCCGGCGTTCCACGAGCCCTGCGGATTGAAGGGCGGAATTGCCTCGATGCGCTCCGTTTCCGCCACGGGCTCGGGGGGCGTCAGCTCCAGTTCCGCTTCGATCCGCCGTCCGCCCGCCGCAATGCCACGCACGGCGACGGCCCACGGGGTCTTGCCCGTAGGCGCCAGGGTCCACTGCCCGCTTTTAGTCATTCCGCCCATCCTTTCGAGTCCGGAAAATTCCCGGCGGTTATACCGCTAACGCCCGCCCTGCCGCAAGAGTATTGCCGCCCGGAACAAGGTTGCCGGGCAGGTCGCAAATGCTCAGGAGACGGAATTCAGCCTAGAAAGAGCAATCGAACATCCAACAAGGAACTCCCAATGTTCATCGGATTCCTTGGATACTGGATGTTCCGTTCAACACCTCTTCACGCAGGCAGGAGATAATTTGGAAATCAGGAAAGCAGGAAGGAAAAGGCCTCTGTCTCCTCTCTTTTCCTGATGTTCCTGATTTCCTTATTTTACACCTTTTCAAAAATACAGGAGACTATTTGGAAATCAGGAAAACTAGAATGGAGAGGTCAATATTTCCTTTTTTTATTTGTTTTTCCCCGGCAATTTTCGGAGTATCGCGCCCACAGGAGACCAAGTTCCATGACAACCGCCAATGTCCGTTCCTTCGGCGCGCGCGGCGACGGCAGCGCAGCCGACGACGCAGCGATCCAGAAAGCCCTCGACAGCGGCGCAGCACGCGTGGAAATTCCAGCCGGCGCCTACCGGATCACTCGCACGCTTTGCGTCCGCTCCAACACTACGATCGCGGCCGAGCCCGGCGCCCGCGTCTTCGTCTGCGGCGAAACTCCGCACAGGCGCGGGGATTTCCTGCTGACCAACGCCGGCCACGCGGAGGGCGACGCCAACATAACAATCCGGGGCGGAGTCTGGGACGGGCATAACGCCGGCCGGCTGAACGTCAAGCCGCCGGACCTGTTCGACCCGGGGGCCTGGTCCGGCGCCACGCTCAACTTCTACAACATCAGGGGCCTGGCCCTGGAGGACATGATCCTCGACAACGCCGTCACCTTCAACGCGCGCTTCGGAAGAATCGCCGGCTTCCTCATCCGCAACATCGGCTTCCGGAGCGCGGAACTCCGGCCCAACCAGGACGGCCTCCATTTTGCCGGTTTCGTGCGCAACGGCGTTGTGGAAAACGTCGCGGCCCTCACGAGCGGGCAGACGAACGACGACCTGATCGCGCTCAACGCGGACGACAGCGTGGTCCGCCTGGAAAACAGGGACCTCGACCGCGGGCCAATCGAGAACCTGGCCATCCGGAACGTGCGCGCGGAAAACTGCTATTCCGCATTCCGGGTGCTGAGCGTGGATGCGCCGATCCGGGGCATCCGCATCTCCGGCGTCACCGCCGGCTGCCGCCATTACGCGATCAACATGGACGCCGCACGCCATTGCGCCACCCCGCTCTTCGCCGACGCCGAACGGCCCGCCGGCGTCGGCGCAGTGGAGGATTTCGCCGTTGACGGCATGACGGTCTGGCACACGGAACCCTCCGACTTGCCCCTGCTCCGCTGCGAAACCAACGCGAAAACCTTCGCCGTCCGGTACTTCCGCCGGGACTTGGACAAGGACCGGGCGCCGGGCGCTCCGACGCTGACGGCACATTGCCTTTCCAACGCCGTCCTCCGCCTGAAGGGCGGCGGCGCGCCCGCGGAAACACGCCTGAAATCGCCGGCCGACACCTTCTCGTGCTCAAGCCCCTTCACGGACCTGGCCATCAATTGACGCCCCATGCCTCGCAAACCGGAAGGATAGATTACCGCATTCCCCCTGGAGGGCCGGCACACCCGACTGTGGTCGGGCGGGCATCTCCCGTCAAAATAAATCTTGTGGAAGACTGGAAAACAACTATGATTTTTAGAGCTTGTTTCAAACCCGTCTCCGCCTCGAACGGGGAACGCTGAAAAGTCGTCTGCAAAACACTCGAAAAGGGAGGTACGCCGTGCGCCACGATGATGCAATTAGTCTGAAGACGGCCGAAGGGGCAAGGCGCGGAACGCTGGCGGCGGTCGGATCGCTGCTGACGGCGGCGCTGCTCCTGGCGCCGGGATCGGGCCTGGCGGAAGACATTGACCAGGCGGACCTGGCGCAGAAGATACAGAACCCGCTGGCCGACCTGATCAGCGTGCCCTTTCAAAACAACTGGGACTTCGGAATAGGCCCGGAAAATGCCACGCGCTACACGCTCAATGTCCAGCCGATCATCCCCATCTCGCTGGACGAAAAATGGCTGCTGGTCGTGCGCACCATCGTGCCGGTCATCCATGCCGAGGCGCCGGCAAGGGGACTCGACAGCCACAGCGGCATGGGCGATATCGTGCAGAGCTTTTTCCTGGCCCCAAGATCGGATCCGGGCACCCTGGGCTGGGGCCTGGGGCCGGTATTCCTCTGGCCCACGGCGACTGAAGACGCGCTGGGCGCGGGCAAGTGGGGCATGGGCCCGACCGCGGTGGCGGTCATCCAGGAGCATGGCTGGACGGGCGGCATGCTGGCCAACCACATCTGGTCATACGCCGGAACCGGGAACGAAGACCGCGACGACGTGAGCGCGTCCATGCTCCAGCCGTTTGTATCCTACCTCGTCAAGAAGACCTATACCACCTTCGCCTTGACCTCCGAGACCGTCTATGACTGGGAAGCGTCGGACTGGACGATTCCCGTCAACCTGACTGTATCCCAGATGCTGAAGATCGGCAAACTCCCAATCCAGGTGGCTGCCGGGCCGCGGGTTTATGTCGAGCGGCCCTCCAACGGCCCGGACTGGGGCATGCGCTGCACGGTGAATTTCCTGCTCCCGGGAATCTAGTTTACAGCCCTTTTCACGCCCGCGGCCGGGGCCGCGCCGACGCGCTTGAACATGACCTCGAAAGTCTCCTGGATTGCAGCCTGGTAATACCAGCCGGCCAGGCAGTCCTGCCCGGGCCGGTATGCGAGATTGTAGGTGCTGCCCGGGTAGCCCCGGTCCTGCAGTTCGAGGTAAAAACCCGAGACCTGATCCCACTGCCTTACCTCGGCCCGCGAAACGCGGATGGGACGGGGATTGAAGTATTTCGCCTCCAGCCGCCCCTCCGGGAGCACGCGGCTGACCTCGATGACATAGCCGCCGTCCGGCCTTTGCCATCGGCCCAGCAGCGCCGCCGGATCGAAGCGACCGGCCACGGGCGCGGCTTCGCCGACGGCAGGCCCCGGAGAGTCCGCCATTGCCGCGCGGCCGAAGCGGTAGGCGGCGGCGGCGCAGAGCGCGACGGCTGAGAGCCCGGCAGCAGCCCAAATCATCCCGCGCATCGCCATGCGCCCGCGCGCGCCCGGAGCCCGGCACGTCGTGCTTTTTCCCTCGCTCATGTTGCCGTGTCGCCAAAGGATTTCCGGCCCCGCGCGGACGAGCCGTGACATGCGCCGGGGCGGAGCCGGGCGCGGCTACTCCGAGAGTTTCGCCTTCCCGGCCATCTCGTCGAGCTTCCGCTGTTCAGCGCCGCCCAGCTTGGGCGCCTCGATGTGAACGACGAGCTTCTCAATCCGGCCGCTGAACGGAAACGGCACGTCATAGTCTTCGCTCACTCCCGTTCCAGTGTCTTCGCCCACGTCGAATGTTTCGTCGAGGCTGAAGCGCAGGGGAATGGTGGCGCCGATGCGGCCTTGGGCGACCTGTTTGCCGTCCACGCGGAGCGCGCCCTCTCCGCCTTTGCCGAAGCCGCCGCCCGCGTATTGGAAGTCGAACTCCACGGTGTGCCTGCCGGCGGACAGGGCGTCCGGCGCGGCGATGTCGAAATGCGCGATGTTCAGCATGTTGTAGTGGAAAGCCGGCCTGCCGTCCCTGAAGATCAGCGCGTAGCCCCCGAACAGGCCGCCATGCGTCACCACGACGCCCCGCGCGCCGCCATCGGGAATCAGAAGTTCGGCCGTAATGCGGAAGGAGCGGTTTTTCAAATCCGGCGCCGCGCCCTCGGGAATGCGCGTCAACACGCCGCTGTAGGTGAAGTCGGTTCGGCCGCGCGTCAGGCTGGGACGGATGGCCGTGTTCAGCCGCTGAATCTTGCTGTCGTCAAGCGGCAGCACGTTGTAGCGCGCCGCCTCGGCGTAGAACAGCAGTTGGAGCTCGCTCAGCTTCTCGGGGTATTTGTCGGCGAGGTTCACGGCCTGGCTGAAGTCCTCGGCCACGTGGTAGAGTTCCCACTTGTAGCCGCTGATCACGTCCACCTTCCCCGTCAGGGTCAGCGACGTGTCCTGCCACGGCGCGGCGCGCGGGGTTGTGCAGGCCATCCAGCCGTCGTGGTAAATGCCGCGGTTGCCGTACATCTCGAAATATTGCGTGCGCCGGGCAGACGGCGCCCCGGCGTCGGCGAACGAGTAGGCCATGCTGACGCCCTCGATCGGCCTTTGCGCCACGCCGTTGACCGAGGATGGCTGTTGAACAGCGCACACGTCCAGGATGGTCGGCACGATATCGATCACGTGGTGCCACTGGGATCGGATGCCGCCAGCGTCCTTGATGCCGGACGCCCAGGACATGACCATTCCGTTGCGCGTTCCGCCGTAGTGAGAGGCAATCTGTTTTGTCCACTGGAACGGCGCGCACATCGCGTGCGCCCAGCCAAACGGGTAGTGGTTATGCGTCTTCCACGTGCCAAGATCATCTTTGTGCGCGAGGACCTGGGCGAAGTCTTCAGCCACCCCGTTCAGGGACGCCATTTCGTTGAGCACGCCCCGGGCCGAGCCTTCCGGACTGGCGCCGTTGTCGCCGCAAATATAGATGACCAGCGTGTTGTCCATCTGCCCGAGCTTCTCGATCTCGTCAAGGACCCGCCCGACGTTGTAGTCCGTCTGGGAGAGAAAGGCGGCATACACCTCCATCATGTAGGCATAGAGCTGCTTCTGCTGGTCGCTGAGCGACGCCCATTCCGCTATGCCCGCGGGGCGCGGCGTGAGCTGCGTGCCATCCGGCACGAGCCCGAGCTTCTTCTGGCGCTCAAGCGTCTCCTCTCGGACCTTGTCCCACCCCTGGTCGAACCGGCCCTTGTACCTGGCGATCCACTCTTTTTTGGCATGGTGGGGAGAATGCGTGGCGCCCGGCGTATAATAGAGGAAGAACGGGCGGTCGGGCGCCACGGCCTTCTGGTTGCGGACCCACTGGATGGCCTTGTCAGCCAGGTCGAAATCGAAGTGGTAGTCCGGATTGCCCAGGTAGGGCTCGATGGGCTTGGTGCCTTCGAAGGCGGCCGGCCGCCACTGGCTGGTTTCGGCGCTGATGAAACCGTAGAAGTGCTCGAAGCCCAGGTTGATCGGCCAGCGGTCGAACGGCCCGGCCTGGCTGCTTTCCCAGTCGGGCACATTGTGGTTCTTGCCGAACCACGCGGTGTTCCAGCCATGTTGCTTCAGAATTTCGGCCACCGTCGCCGTGTCCTTGCCCATCAGGGTGTCGTAGCCCGGAAAGCCGGTGCCCTGTTCCATGATCACCCCGGTATGCGCGGAATGATGATTGCGGCCGGTCAGCAGGGCGGCGCGCGTGGGCGAACACAGGGCCGTGGTGTGGAACTGAGTGAAGCGCAAGCCGGTTTTAGCCAGCCGGTCCAGGACCGGCGTTTCGCACGGCCCTCCAAACGTGCTCGATGCGCCGAAGCCGACGTCGTCGAGCATGATCAGCAGAACGTTGGGCGCGCCTTTTGGCGCCTGCACCGGCCTTGGGAAGTCCGGCTTCGAGTCCTTGACGCTCAAGCCGATTTGGCCCTTGAACGGAGCCGGCGGCATCGGCAGAACATCCTGCGCCGACGCGCCTCCGCTGAAAACCGCCCCGGCCGCAAGCACCGAGCCGACCGCGGCCCATACCCCGGCGCGGCCCACCCGATTCATCTGCTGATTTTCTGCATCTGCCCGTTTCATGGGTCCTCCTCGCGCACGGTTTACTTGTTCATCATTCGTAACTGCTCAGGTAGCCGCCCGAAGCGGGCGGCTACCTGAGCAGTTGCCGTCATTCCTTCTCAAACGGGAACACGCGCTTCCAGTCCGCTTTCATGTCCACGACCGTCCAGCCGCTGGCCCTGGCTTCGTCGAGCCCCTTATCGAGGCGCCCGAAGCCGGCGGCGCGGTCGTAAGCCCACTCGCGGGCGGCGTCGGTATGATGGACGAGCAGGCAGAGGCGCGGGCCGGGGCCGGAGGCGGTCCACATGAGCATCGGCAGGTCGCCGTCAGAATTGCCGAACGCGGCCAGGGGCCGGCGGCCTATGCTCATCTGAATGCCCACCGGCTTGCCAGGCCCGTCGTCAACAAAGTTCATCTCGGGCAGCCTGACGAGCTCGGGCTTGCCGCCGATCATTTCGAACCTGGTCTTGATGCTGCTGCCGATGACCTGTTCGGGCGGAATGCCGTAGACCCGTTCCGCCCACGGCCGCATGAACTCCACGCCGCCGCCGGATGCGATGAACGTCTTGAACCCGTTCGCGCGCAGGAAGTCCATCAGCTCCAGCATGGGCTGGTAGACCATCTCGGTCAGGAGCCGGCCCGTTTTCGGGTGCTTCGCCGTCGCGATCCAGTCGCCGGCGATCCTGGAGAATTCCCCGGCCGTCATGCCGGCATGTGTCGTCATGATCAGATTCCCGACGGCGCGCTCGCCGCCGGCGAAGGCCGCCTTCACGTCGCCCTTGAGCAGCGAGGGGGAGCATTCCCGATTTGTGAATCATTGTAGGGCCTCCAGTGGAGCCGCGCAAGCTAGTTTTACGAGTTCATTCCAACGCTGGGCCTTGTAGAAGGACCGGATCATGATCATAGCTTCGGCGGAGT
>JAAZAB010000540.1 GCA_012514555.1 Lentisphaerota bacterium | reverse complement strand
GTGATGGATGTCAAGACGGCTTCCCGCGATCTGCCGCAGCGTACCAAGATGAGCGCCAACGAGCGCCGCAAGCAGCAGAAGCAGATGATCGAGGAGTTCGACAAGCGAGAGACGGAGCTGACGGAGAACCTGACCGACGCGCTCTCCAACATCCTGCTGGGCGAAAAGATCCCGCTGGATGTCGTCAACGGCGAAACCGGCGAGATTATCATTCCGGCCAATCGCAAGATCACCAAGACGCTGCTGCGCAAGCTGGCGGCGGCCTATGATGTGATCGCGATCGATCCGAGTCCGATCCAGCAGAAGATCAGCAACATCATCGGCGAATACAGCTCGAAGTTCGCGCAGCTCAAGGACGACCGCGAGAACATGTCGCTGCGGCTGGAAAGCGGCGAGGAGACCGAGACCGGCATCATCAAGCAGGTGAAGGTCTACATTGCCAGCAAGAAGAAGCTGAGCGTGGGGGACAAGATGTCCGGCCGCCACGGCAACAAGGGCGTGGTGGCGCGGATCCTGCCGGAGGAGGACATGCCCTTCATGCCGGACGGAACGCCGGTGGACATCGTGCTGAATCCGCTGGGCGTGCCGTCGCGCATGAACGTCGGCCAGGTGCTTGAAACCCACCTGGGTCTGGCGTGCAAGGTGCTCGGGCTGCATGCGGCCACCCCGGTGTTCGACGGCTGTCCCGAGGATGAAATCTGGAAGCTGATGAAGAAGGCCGGCCTGCCGGACGACGGCAAGACGGTTCTCTACGACGGCCGCACCGGCGACCCGTTCGACCAGCGCATCGTCGTGGGCGTGATGTACATGCTCAAGCTCCACCATTTGGTCAGCGACAAGATCCACGCGCGGGCCGTCGGCCCCTACAGCCTCGTGACCCAGCAGCCGCTGGGCGGCAAGGCCCAGTACGGCGGCCAGCGGTTCGGCGAAATGGAGGTGTGGGCCATGGAAGCCTATGGCTGCGCCTACGCCCTCCAGGAGCTGCTGACGGTCAAGAGCGACGATGTCGCCGGGCGCACCCGCATCTACGAGTCCATCGTCAAGGGAACCAATTCCCTGGAGGCGGGCGTGCCGGAGTCGTTCAACGTGCTCATGAAGGAAATCCAGAGCCTCGCCCTGGACATCCGCGTGCAGCAGCGGGACGACGACTGACCGCCATGATGATAGCAACCTTGAATTCCAGATCCTTCAACCGATAGAGGAGGCCCACGGTGGAAACGACCAGCGTCAAGCCCATTTTCGAAATGGAATCCCAGCCCGGGTTCGATTACGTCACCATAACCCTGGCTTCGCCGGAAACCATCCGGTCCTGGAGCCACGGGGAGGTCAAGAATCCCGAGACGATCAACTACCGGACGTTCAAGCCCGAAAAGGGCGGATTGTTCTGCGAGCGGATCTTCGGTCCCACGAAGGACTGGGAATGCTCCTGCGGCAAGTACAAGCGCATCAAGCACAAGAACATCGTCTGCGACCGCTGCGGCGTCGAGGTGACCCTGGCCCGCGTCCGTCGCGAGCGCATGGGCCACATTGAACTGGCGGTTCCGGTCTCGCATCTGTGGTTCTTCAAGTGCGCGCCGAGCCGCCTGGCCACGGTGATGGACATGAGCGCCAAGGAGCTCGAACGGGTTCTGTATTACGAAGACTACATCGTGGTGGACCCCGGCGACACCCCGTTGCAGGCCCGGCAGCTCCTCAACGAAGAGGAATACCGCGAAGCCCTGGACAAATACGGGGAGACCTTCACGGCCCGCATGGGCGCCGAAGGCGTTCGCGACATTCTGGCGGCCATCAATCTCGAGGAGGAACTCGAGCTGCTGGAAACCGCCATGGAAAACACCCGCAGCAAGCAGACCCGCAAGAAGCTGACCAAGCGGATGAAGATCATCGATTCCTTCCGCACCAGCCATACGCGTCCGGAGTGGATGGTGCTCCAGGTGCTGCCGGTGATTCCGCCGGACCTGCGCCCGCTGGTTCCCCTCGAGGGCGGCCGGTTTGCCACCAGCGACCTCAACGATCTCTACCGCCGGGTCATCAACCGAAACAACCGCCTGCGCAACCTGCTCCAGCTCAAGACGCCGGATGTCATCGTGCGCAACGAAAAGCGCATGCTGCAGGAAGCGGTCGACGCCCTGTTCGACAACGGCCGCCACGGCCGGGCCGTCACCGGAGCGGGCAACCGCCCGCTGAAGTCTCTTTCCGACATGCTCAAGGGCAAGCAAGGGCGTTTCCGGCAGAACCTGCTGGGCAAGCGGGTCGACTATTCGGGCAGGTCCGTCATCGTCGTCGGACCGGAGCTCAAACTGCACCAGTGCGGTCTTCCGACGAAGATGGCCCTGGAGCTGTACAAGCCCTTCATCAT